>CAZOKX010000009.1:0-50018 GCA_964580785.1 uncultured bacterium | reverse complement strand
GAAGCTTTTCTGACCCGCGCCTGTTCTCTTCTTTCTTTGGCCTTCTGAGCTTTTAGTCTAATTATCGAGTATGAATAAGCTCGATCTCTTGCTTAGGGGTTGCAATACCTTTTTTACTCTTCTTTTGAAAGGCATGCAGTATTACCACTACTATTGAAGAAGCATTGACACAGCGCGGTGGCCTGTTGACTGTCGAAGCTATTGCCTCTTTGGATTGATTAATCAGCGAGCGTACATCGTCAATCAAGTTTTGTAGCAAAATTGTCGCCACATGTGGCGACAATTTGAATAGTTCTTGTTTACTCATGGGAACTTCCTTTGAGAACTCTCTCGGAAATGCGGTCACTAAACTTTTTGCTGTGTTGAGCATCGAGGTTGGAATAGCGAAGCAGGTGGAAGATTTTTCTTCGTTGGATCGCCATTGCACCGGCGGCAGTTTTTGAGAAAGAATTTGTCTTAGAAATTGCTCTCGAAAAGAACCCAACTCGCTACGCGCTAGCTGGATAGAAAGTTGAGACTTGATGGACTCGAACCATCGACCCTCTCATTAAAAGTGAGATGCTCTACCGACTGAGCTAAAGTCTCATAAAATGGCAAGCGTTTATTGAAAGAACACTTGCCTATGACCCCAAGGGGATTCGAACCCCTGTTCGCAGAATGAAAATCTGATGTCCTAGGCCAGGCTAGACGATGGGGCCATCATTTCTTAAATTTGAGTCGCCATTGTAGACAACAGCCCTGTTTTCCTGCAACTCTTTTTCAAAGCCTCAGGCTAAACCGCCATAATCTCCTTCTCTTTTGTTGCATAGAGATCATCAATTTCTTTACAGCATTTATCTGTCAGATCTTGGATGGTTTTTTCGTCTTTTTTCATGACATCTTCTGTGATGATGCCATCAGCTTTTTGTTTGCGGACAAGTTCGTTGTTTTTACGTCGAATCTCACGGATGGTAATTTTAGCGTCTTCGGCTTTCTGCTTGCCTTGTTTTGCAATTTGCTTACGCATCGCCTCATCCATCGGAGGAACATTGATCCGGACTGATTGCCCCTCCAGAATGGGCTGCAAGTTGAGGTTAGCACGCTCGATGCCTTTTGCGATTGCGCCTGCTGTTTGTGGATCAAACGGGGAGATCAACAATTGACGGGATTCAGGAACGGTGACATTGGCCAATTCCTTAAGCCGCATTTGAGAGCCATAAACTTCGACAACAACTCCATCGAGCATCCCTGGATTAGCGCGGTTGGTGCGCAAGTTCTTAAGCTCTATTTTAAAGTGCTCGACAGTAGCTTGCATTTTTGATTTTGTTTGATCTGTAACGCTCATAATTCTAACCTGAGTTTTGGGTTCAGTTTATTGGCGATTACCGCAAGTTGGGGTAATCTCCGATGAAATGAATCGGTAGCGGCGAAATTCTTAATCTCCGGTTACAAGCGAGCCAATTTCTTGACCGGTTGCAGCTTTAACCATAGCGCCTTGTTTAAATAGATTAAAGACACAAATAGGAATTTCATTTTCGCGGCATAACGCAATTGCAGTTGCATCCATGACATTGAGCCGTTGTGTAAGGGCATCGGAATAGGTCAACTTAGGCAAACGGACTGCTTTGGGATTTTTTTTAGGATCATCGTTATAGACTCCATCGACTTTTGTCGCTTTAAGCAAAATTTCTGCATTGATCTCGGTAGCACGCAATGCTGCTGCAGAGTCTGTTGTAAAATAAGGATTGCCTGTTCCGCCAACAAAGATTAATGGGATCCCTTTATCCAAGCTATGCATGGCGTGGTTCCAGTTATATTTTTCAACGAGAGAATCAGTGATGAGAGCACTCATGACGCGGCTTTCTATACCAAGGGAAGAAAGCGACTGCTGGAGAACAAGGCCATTAATTGTTGTAGCGAGCATACCGATGTGATCGGCCGGAGTCCGGGCAAACCCAAAGTCTTCAGCATGAGCGCCGCGGAAGATATTACCACCTCCCACGACGACGCCGATTTGAACCCCAAGATCGTAAACTGCTTTGATCGATTGCGCAATTTGGTCACAGGCTTGATGTTCAATCCCAAACTTGAGATCGCCCATCAAAGCCTCTCCTGATAATTTAAGCAGGACCCTTTTGTAGGCAGCTTTGTAAACGCTTTTAGAGGGTTGCATCACAGCTTACCCTCCAACTTTCCAGCGGTGATAGGTTTTAATACTGATCGACTTATTGAGACGCTTCCCTTCTCTTTCCAAAATCTCTGCTACAGTGAGGGTATTGTCACGCACATATTTTTGACAAAGAAGGCACACTTCATCGAAGTACGCTTTAATTTTACCTTCGACGATTTTATCAACGATGTTCGCTGGTTTTCCTTGGATTTGGCTGCGCGCAATCTCAGCTTCTTTATCTTTAACAGACTGAGGGACTTGGTCAAAACTCAAGTATTCAGGAGATTCAGCAGCGACATGCATTGCAATATCGCGAGCTAAAGATTCCTGACCAGATCCACCTGTTAAGAGGACGACCGCGACAATTTTTCCGCCCATGTGTGAATAAATACCAATCGAAATATCAGAATCTTTCGGAATCATACTCAATCGCTTGAGTTGTATATTTTCACCAAGGCTTTGAACAACGAGCGTACGATATTGGTCGATAGTGACAGAAGGATCTTTAAGATAAGGTTGCTTGATAAACGCCTCTAATGAGGTTGGTTTTGTATCAGCAACTTCTTGCGCCACATCGCGAAGATACTGTTTAAATTTGTCATTTTGCGTAACGAAATCGGTTTCAGCGTTAACCTCAACAAGAGCGTAGGCATCAGAGCCTTCAGCATGGCCGATCAAACCTTCGTTTGTTTCGCGCCCTTCTTTTTTGACAGCTGACGCCATTCCAGCTTTCCGCAGGATGTCGATTGCTTTGTCCATATCGCCGCATGCTTGATCAAGAGCCTCTTTGCACTTACCCATGCCAACGCCTGTGCGCTCACGCAGTTCTTTGACCATGTCTGGTGTAACTTTCACGCTCATGTTTAACCCTCTTCGCCTTCTTCTACATCTTCATGTTTTATTCCACGTTTTCCTTCTTCGCTTTTATTATCGCCTTTAGCGAAGCCGAAATTGAGCTCGTTTTTGCGGTCGATGATGCTTTGTGTGAGCGCTTGAAGGATAAGCTTGATGCTCTTCAATGCATCGTCATTGCATGCAATGACGTAGTCGATCGGATCTGGATCGCAATTTGTATCCACAAGAGCCATCACAGGAATCCCGAGGATTTTTGCTTCAGCAACTGCAATGTGTTCGTGGCTTGGGTCAACGATGATCAGCAAGCCTGGAGGCTTTCGCATCGCACGAATGCCCGACAGGTTCCGGTCGAGCTTCACTTGCTCTTTAGAAAGGGTGGAAATCTCTTTTTTCTTCAACCCTTCGCCGCCCGAACTAATTTTCTTTTCAATGCGCTCAAGCGTCTTTACAGACTGGCGGATTGTCGCAAGATTAGTCAAGCTCCCGCCGAGCCATCGTTCGCTCACGTAGAACTCGCCGCACTCTTCTGCGCACTCTTTAATGATGCTCTTCGCTTGTTTTTTGGTGCCGACAAAAAGGATCGACTTCCGTTTTGATATAATATCTTTAACAACTTCGACAGCATAACGGATCTGTTGTATCGTTTTTGCCAAGTCAATGATGTAAATCCCGTTACGCTCTTCGAAAATGAAGCGTTTCATTTTCGGGTTCCAGCGATGTCTTTGGTGTCCAAAATGGGCACCGCTTTCAAGTAAATCCTTGATGGTAACTTCTGTAGTAGCCAAGCCTTGTCCCTTATATGTTGACGACGGCATCCCTCCTTGATTGCAAGGCCCTTTCCTATGAAAGGGGGCATGGAAGGATTTCGGTCTTGGGTTAAAATTAAAAATAAAAGCGCCTGATCAGAATCGAACTGACACAAGTAGCTTGGAAGGCTACGGTTCTACCATTGAACTACAGGCGCGTAGTTAGGGTCTGCTAAAATAGACAGCACATTTCAAAAAATCAGACATGGTTTTACTCGAATTTGCTTTTTTTTCCAAGAGTATTTCTTAAATTCCACCAAATTGACTATATTCACTATACTGAAATTTCTTTAGAGAACCCTGCTATGGACCACAACATTCCAGAAAAAGCCAACCGCATTCTGAATATTATCATTCTGGGGTTACTGCTGATCCTCATCCGAGTCTGGTTCCTTGCCATCATTCAGCATGATGAACATGTTGCCCTTTCCCGGAAGCCTCAGAGGCGCTCAATCATCGAGCCTGTTGAAAGAGCAACGATCCGCGATCGGTTCAACATCCCTCTTGCACTGAATAAGATGCAATATAATGCAGCGGTTTGCTACGCCGATATCCGCTCGATCCCGAGCATCCGATGGACAAGGGGCATAGATGGAAAACCTAAGAGGGTCCAACCAAGGGCAAATTATATCCATGAGCTTTCCCAGATGCTTGCAAAGGAACTTAAACTGGATGCACAGCACGTCGAAGACACTATTCATGGAAAGGCCTCTTTGTTTCCGCACACACCCTTCGTTCTTAAAGAAGATATTTCAGAAAATCTTTATTACCGACTAAAACTGCTCGAGACAGATTGGGTGGGAATCCGCACTGAAAGGAAATCGACCCGTTACTACCCCCGAGGTAAAGTGGGCTCTGACATTATCGGTTACATGGGGGCCATCAATTCAAATGAATATTTTAATATCGCTCAAGAGATCAAAATCCTCCAATCCTATCTCCATGAACGGGAGTCGGGGGAAATGCCGATCCTTCCGAAAGGGTTTCGCAATGCACTTGAAGTTAGAGAACGACTGCGGCAGCTTCAAGAAAAAGCTTACACGATCAATGACCTCATCGGCAAAGCAGGCATTGAATCTTCATTCGATGAAGAACTCCGAGGCTATTTCGGAAAAAAGACCTATGAAATCGACACAAAGGGAAATTTTCTTCGAGAACTGCCCGGAGGAAGAAAGGCCGTTTCTGGCCAACGGGTCTTGCTTGCCATCTCTTGCGAACTTCAGGAATACGCGGAGCAGCTCCTTGCTCAACATGAACAATTCCGCGACGTATCCGGGGCATCCCCTTTATCGACACCTTGGATCAAAGGGGGAGCAATCGTTGCTCTGGAACCTAATACGGGGGAGGTCCTAGCACTTGCATCCTATCCCCGTTTTGACCCCAATGATTTTATCCCCTCTCCTCTATCCGATCAAAAAGCCCACAAGCAGTCCAATGTGCTCCGCTGGCTTGAGAACGAGAACTATATCGGCGAGATATGGGACGGAAAACGCCCATTGCAAAGAGAGCGCTTTAATCCCCAAACAGAGAGTTTTTTTGACGAAGAGATTTTTCTCAATTGGAACCGCTACCTCGGGGCGATCCTCCCTGAAAAAAGCGCCCTATTTTCTTCCTTGCAACGGATCAATGAGGTTGCAGCGGCCTATAAGATCCAGAAAACGCTGGAGCAGCTGCTGCCATTTACGCGGCAAGAGAGCATGAAGATCTTAATCGCAGCTCTCTATTCAGATGGCAAGCACAAGCCTTTCCGTCAGAAAGTTCCGGACGAGGAAATCGAGCTTGCTCAGCTCCATTTGTCCCATGCCGGTGCAGAAGTGGCTATAGCAAAACGGTTCCTCGACTCTTACCTGCAGCCGATCAACTATCATGATGATCAGCTTCTGCTTGTCGACCTGTGCCGCCTCATTGTTAATACAGAAAGCTTTTCCGATGATTTGATCGAAAAAGTGGGAAATCATTCTGTCTCCGAATATTGGGAACTCTGCCAATCTGCAAATTTGATTCACGGCTTTCTGGAAACCCAAGTACAGCAATGGTTTCATGCAATCGATTTCCAACAATGGCGCGAAGCAAGCTTCAAAGAATTTCTTAAGCAGAAACGAAAAGAAGAAAAAGAGAGGAAGCAATATGCGCGACCTTATACGGAATATTTAGAAAAGCTCGAGCGCTCGAGCTTTAAAGAGTTTTGGGAAAGACACCGTTGGACCTTTTTAGATGCATTTGTCTTCGGCGATGAAGCCTCCTTACGCCACAATGTTTCGGCACTTGACTCGTATCTCACACAGGTCATTAGGCTGAGGAACAGCGAGCCACTTTATTACGAGCACGCAAAAAAGCTCCGATCAGCAACGAGGATGCTTTCTTCCGAGCTTTCTTTAAACTTCCTAAGGACGATGCGCCCTTTTCAAGAACTGATACGCCCTCTACATGGCCGTTACCGCAACTTACGCAATAAAATGGGAGTCCAACTTGAAAAGCACCTTGCTGGAGCATTTTATCCCCTTTCAGGATACGGGTATGGACGCTCTCAAGCCTTCCGCCAGTCAACCCCTCTTGGCTCCGTTTTCAAAATCGTTGTCGGATACCAAGCGATGCTCGAAAAATACCAAAAGATGGAAAAACAGAACCGTTCGCTTTACGATATCAACCCCCTGACAATAGTCGATAAAATCCAATGGACTGCAAGCCCTGGGAGCCATAGCCAGGTTCTGGGTTATACAGTCGATGGGGCTCCGATCCACCGCTTCTACAAAGGAGGCCTACTCCCGCGAACACACCCTAATATCGGGAAGATCGATCTCATTGGCGCTATGGAGCAATCGAGCAACATCTATTTTTCGATCCTTGCCGTCGACCACATCGAAAATCCCTGGAACCTCATCGAAGTATCGCGCCTATTTGGTTTCGGCGAGCGCTCTGGGATCGAACTACCTGGAGAAATTCCAGGAATCCTTCCAGATGACATCGCCCATAACCGCACGGGGCTTTACTCCTTTGCTATCGGTCAGCATTCCCTTATCGTGACACCCTTACAAACAGCAATCATGCTTGCAGCAATTGGAAATAAAGG
Organism: uncultured bacterium; assembly: GCA_964580785.1. Taxonomy (GTDB): domain Bacteria; phylum Chlamydiota; class Chlamydiia; order Chlamydiales; family Rhabdochlamydiaceae; genus Acherontichlamydia. The sequence goes on along the minus strand of CAZOKX010000009.1, from coordinate 43,138 downwards.
ACACGTCCTTGCGCCGAAGATCGTGCAAATCATTGCAGGCAATGAACCGTGCTATGAATACCGGGATCCGTTTAATGCACCTGTTTATTCCTACCAAGAATCCTTAAACCTCATCGGCATTAATTTCCCTTTATTTACCGCAACGCAATCAGAAAGAGGATATCCTCAAGTTTGGTATTCTTCGGCAGAGGTCAAACGCTCCCTTTTTTTCCCGTCTGAAATTCGGAATCTTATTATTGAAGGGATGCACAAAGTAATCAACGGTCCTCGCGGGACCGGGAGGCCTAACGTTATCCGCCTATTAAATGAAAACCCATCGATGAGGAAAAATTTTCACGAGCTCAAAGATCAGATGATCGGAAAAACGGGAACGGCAGAAATTCTCTATAAACACACCATTGATGCTGAATCGGAAGCCCAAATCCACAACCATATTTGGTTTGGAGGGATATCATTCAGCCCCGCTTCGAACACATCCAAAATAGAGTCGATGAGGCCCGAGTTAGCGATCGCTGTCTATTTGCGCTTTAGCGAATCGGGTGGTAAAGAAGCGGCTCCACTCGCCGCTGAAATCGTGAAAAAATGGAGGGAAATTTGTGCCAAGCACGGCTTCTCTGCGCATATCCCTTCTCAACAGGCTCTCACGCTTGAGCATCTCGAAATAGAGCCAATCAAAAGCCTCTAACTATAGAGGGTATTCTGAATAGTTGCTTTCACGCAGAACGACCTCAAAGTAAGCGATTGTCTTCATCAGCCCTTCCTTAATTTGCGTCTTGGGAAACCAGTCGAGCTTTTCCTGGGCTAAACTAATGTCTGGCTTCCTCTGTTTCGGATCATCGCTTGGTAAAGGCCGGTAGACAAGCTGAGATCGGGAACCTATCAAATCAAGAACAAGGTCTGCAAGCTCTGCTATTTTAAATTCGGTAGGATTACCCAAATTGACAGGACCCGTAAATCCTTCTTCACTTTCCATCAGCCTAACAATCCCCTCCAAAAGGTCGTCGACATAGCAAAAAGACCGGGTCTGCGTTCCCTCTCCGTAAATTGTGATCGGCTGGTTTAAGAGCGCCTGAACAATAAAATTCGAAACGACACGGCCATCGTTGGGATGCATCCTCGGTCCATATGTATTGAAAATGCGCGCTAGCTTAATGCTTGTTTTATACTGGCGGTGGTAATCAAAAAATAATGTTTCTGCGCACCGCTTCCCTTCGTCATAACAGGACCGAAAACCGATCGGATTGACATTGCCCCAATAGGCTTCGTTCTGAGGATGGACATGGGGATCTCCATAGACCTCACTCGTCGATGCCTGTAAGATCCGCGCTTTGAGCCGCGTGGCTAAATCGAGCATATTAATTGCACCATGAACATTGGTCTTCGTCGTTTTGACGGGATCAAATTGGTAATGGATCGGTGATGCAGGACACGCAAAATTATAGATCTGATCGACTTCGACGTCTAAAGGCTCGCAAATATCGTGGCGGACCTGCTCAAAATAGGGGTGATCAACAAAGGAAAGGAGATTGTCCTTGTTGCCCGTATAAAAATTATCAGCACAGATCACTTCATGACCCGCCCGGAGGAGTCTCTCGCACAGGTGCGATCCCAGAAAGCCTGCTCCGCCCGTGACAAGCATTCTCTTTCTCTGTTGAATATTCATTGTCGTTCCTTGCTTCGTCAGATGTTACTGCAATGAAATAATAAGGTAAATGCCAGGAACCAATCCCAATAAAAAGGTTCAGGCTAACAGTTACCAAAAACTCTCTTTATTAAATTTTGCCCGATTGCGCACACGAATGGCGAAACGTTTGACCTTGTGCAATCGAGAGAAAAAATAGATTTCCCTTGCCATATGATAAAAAAGATATCTGCAGCGATAGGAAAAACTCTGATTTGATTGAAAAAAACAGTTCCAAATTAACAAGACACTATTGCGCTTGCTTCCCAAGAGATCGGAGGAGTCCAACTTCTTTCTTGCTTCATTTTTTAAAAAACAAAGTATATTTCGAACCGTGTCCTCGCGCATCTTCCACAAGCTATAAAAATTGTTATTTCCCAGTTGGTGGGAACGGAGGCTATAAGTCGCGTCCCTATCCCCTTTTCCGTTTGAGATATGCCGATGCTCCATATAAACATTCGAGAGATAGCAAAATCTATCGTGACCATAATCTTTCAGCTTTAAGAAAATATCAAAAAGATGGCTATCGATTCCATCTCCCTTATAGATTTCGGGAAAAGGATTCCCAATTAGAGAGCAACACTTGCGTGAAAGGATCGGAAAACACGCAAAAGTAGCATTTTTAATGCCGTCTCTTGCAAACATCAAAAAAATCCGGTCCGGATAGCGCCTGCTCTCCTCAACAAGAATTTGATCCCAGCCCTTTGTTCTGAACACCACATCATCATTTCCTAATATGATCAACTCTCCACAAGAGTTGTCGAAGCACCGCGTATTCAAACTTCCCATTGAACTTTGTGGAGCGATCGTTTTAACGATCTTCAAATGGCCATCCGGCCACTGCATCTCATCGTAGGAGCAATCATCTTTATCAATTGCCAACACCACCTCAATATTGTTGAGATCCATCGTTGTATCGATGATTGATTGCAAAAAATCCAAAAGAAGAGCTGGACGGCCGCGCGTCGGCACAAGGATCGAAATTTCAGCCATGATTATATCGCCCTAAAGAAAGATACCACATACCGGAGTTTGGCAGATTAGCAGATAAGAAAAACTTTGTCATCTTTTCAATCTATCTTCCCGAATATTAAAACCCTATGCATATTAGTCATTTTAATACTGTCAATCGTGACGGAGTCGAGAATGAAAAAACAACGCACTATTTCTGCTGATATCATCATTATTGGCGCCGGAATTATCGGTCTATCAACTGCCTATCAATTGCAAAACCAGATGCCCCATCTCAAGATTGCCATCTTAGAAAAGGAACAGGCTTCCGGCCAGCATCAGTCCAGCCACAATAGCGGAGTCATCCATTCTGGTGTGTATTATAAACCAGGTTCTCTAAAAGCTCGAAACTGCACGGAAGGACGAGCGTTGCTTCTTGACTTCTGTCATCAAAATGGGATCATGCTAAAAAAGGTGGGAAAAGTAATCGTCGCAACGAAAAAAGAAGAGCTTCCTTATCTCTCTGATCTCCATCATCGGGGCATCAGCAACGGACTGAAAGAGCTAAAGATCGTTGCGAAAGAGGAATTATCGGAGATCGAACCTCATGTTCAAGGCCTCCAAGCCCTATGGATCCCTAACTGTTTTTCGATCAACTTCCAAGACGTTGTCGAAAAGCTTCTCGAGAAGATTATCTACAAAGGCGGAAAAATTCTCTTTGGGCATAAGGTCATTAAGATTGCGGATACAGAACAACGGGTGATTATTGAGACATCAAAGACAACGCTTTCAGCTTCTTTTCTGGTCAACTGTGCAGGACTTCACTCCGATCGGATTGCATCGCTTATCCTCAAGAAACAGGACGTCCCATTTGAGATCATCCCTTTCCGCGGAGAATACTGGGAACTTGCGGCCAGCAAAAAAAATCTTATTAATGGCTTAGTCTACCCCGTTCCCAATCCTCAACTCCCCTTTCTAGGAGTCCATTTAAGCCGGATGGTCGATGGAAGAGTAATCGCGGGACCCAATGCAGTTCTAGCCTGGTCAAGGGAAGGTTATCGGAAATCGCAGATTAATCTCCGAGATTGCATGCAATACCTCACCTATCCCGGATTTTGGAAAATGGCCAAACGCTTTTGGAGGCCCGGTATGCAAGAGGTGTACCGCTCTATGAGGAAGGAAGCTTTTGTAAAGAACGTCCAACAACTTGTTCCCCAGATTGAACAAGGAGACCTCGTTACAGGCGGCTCCGGCGTTAGAGCCCAGCTTGTGAAACAGGACGGAACCTTACATGATGATTTTGCAATCCTACAAAAACATAAAACGCTACATGTCCTCAACGCGCCGTCACCGGCAGCAACATCTTGTTTGTCGATTGGAAACTTCTTGTGCCAACAGATTTCACAAGCATTTTGGTAAAAAAAAAATGGAATTTATAATTCTTAATTTGCTATCGTCCCGCATTCAACCCCACAAGCTGGAGTGACCATGAAAGTACTCGTAACAGGAGGAGCAGGATACATAGGCTCCATCCTTGTTCCTGAACTGCTTAAAAAAGGCTATGAAGTCACCGTTTATGATAATTTCATGTTCAAACAATCAGGACTGAGCAATGTTTGCTATGATCCTCAGTTTCACATCGTTAAAGGCGATATAAGAGACCTCAATAAACTTAAGACGCACCTGAAATGGGCTGACGTCGTAATTCCTTTAGCCGCCCTCGTAGGCGCCCCTCTATGCAACCAGGATCCCTATACAGCAACATCTGTTAACTATCAGGCGACCCTCAACATGATTCAGGAGCTCTCTCCCGATCAATGGGTCATTATGCCTACAACGAATAGCGCATATGGTGTCGGCGAAGCTAGTAGCTTCTGCACGGAAGAATCCCCTCTTCACCCAATCTCCCAATATGCAACCGAGAAAGTAAAGATCGAACAAGAGCTCATGTCGCTTCCCAATGCTATCAGCTTCCGATTGGCAACGGTGTTCGGCATGTCGCCACGGATGCGCATCGACCTACTTGTTAATGACTTTGTCTACCGAGCTGTCCATGACCGTGCTGTTATTCTCTTCGAGAGCCACTTCAAACGCAACTACGTCCACGTCCGCGATGTGTGCAGGGCTTTTCTTCATGCTATCGATAGTTTCTCTCAAATGAAGGGTCAAATTTACAACGTCGGCCTCTCCAGCGCTAATCTTTCCAAAAAAGAGTTGTGTGATAGGATTAAAAGCCATCTCCCCCAATTCACATTCCTCGAAGCACCAATCGGAGAAGACCCTGACAAGCGAGACTACATTGTCTCCAATGAAAAAATTGAAAAGACCGGTTTTACCCCTCAGTTTACATTGGACGCCGGAATCAAAGAGCTCATCAAAGGATTCACGATGATCAAAAACGCCAACTACTCGAACGTATAAGGGTCCATGTACCTACATAAAGAATCGAAGATTGTATCTCCAAAAGTTTCTCTCATTCTTCTTGACTGGAGCGTTAGGGAGAGCTTCCATATTTGCCACTATTTAAGGGATCAAACGGTTCCCCGAGATCAGTTCGAGGTCATTATTTTGGAATACTATTCAACTCTTTCTCCAGCCCTCCTACAGTTTGAGTCAGACTTCGATACGATCGCTGCCCTTGAGATGCCTAAATCGAGTTACTATCACAAGCATCTCATGTACAATATCGGCTTTCTTTTAAGCAAAGGCGAGATCATCGTCATATGCGATTCGGATGCAATGGCAAAACCGACCTTTATTGAAAGCATCCTCAAGGAGTTCGTAAAAGATCCCCATATCATCCTCCATCTTGACCAGTTCCGAAATAGCAAAAAAGAGATGTATCCCTTTAACTATCCTTCTTTCGAAGACATCATTGGAGAAGGGTGCATCAATTGGGCTAATGGAATCACAAAAGGAGTAGCTGCCACTTCTGATGTCCTACATCGGAGAAACTATGGAGCATGTTTTTGCTGTACACGAAGAGATTACATTGCAATTGGTGGCGCAGACGAGCATGTCGATTACGTCGGCCATATCTGCGGACCTTATGACCTAACTTTCCGATTAAGTAACTTGGGAAGAAAAGAAATTTGGCATCTGAAAGAGTTCTTATACCACACCTGGCACCCTGGCAGCGATGGCGTGAATAACTACCTTGGGCCTCATGATGGCCGCAACATGTCGACAACGGCTTTAAACCACATCGCAACTGGAAAAGTTCTACCGCATGTCATCAACCCTCTTATCAAGAAGATTCAGAATAAGGCAAGAGTCTCCTTTAACGAAGTCTGTGAAAAAGGGATTTCCAAAAAAAATCTAATAATCACCAAATGGGAATTTCTGAATAAAAAAGAAGAGGTAAAAAAACTGGCACAAGAGACGTACGACATTTTTTCAGATGACTCTTATTTATTGTATGGCAATGAAGGCAAACCTAAATGTCATGGAACACCCTCCAACCTGGTTAAAAATTTACTCGTGACTCACAAAGGCCTCATAGCAGCTGTGATCAAAAAGCTTTCCACACTATCTACAAATGTAGATCTGTTATTTCACTGCGTGAAATCAACGATTAAATTGCCTCTTGCAATCACCCTTCAAAAAAAATCGAGTAAGTACATCCCCAATTCTATTTATATTCTTTTCAAAATAACCCTTCTTCTGATCCAAAATCCTAGATTTTTTGTGTCAAAATGGTATCAAGTGATCACCCAATACCAGTATCTCAGTCGATTACTAAAAAAATTACCAGGTCATTTTCAAGCCTTTAAAGAAGAGCTGTGCACGAATAAGAAAATAATCGTCTTTGCCGGCAATGACCTTCAGGTAGAGTTTCTTAGAGAGTTCGTTGCCGCAATTAAAATTAGTGAAAAGTCTGATTACAATGAGTTAGCCCATTCTTTCCCTAATGTAGAGCCTTTCTCATCCTATACAGAAACATTGAAAAACTCAGAAGATTTAAAATGTTTTTTTACAAAAAGCGCCCTCGCCCAGTTACAAGACAATAAAAATGCATTATCAAAAACTAATTAAAAGTTAATTTTAAGGAGTTATTTATGTCGCCCAGATCATTGGATATTTTGTTTATTAATCCAGGATCTCTAAAAGCGGTCTATCAAGAACTTGGAGATCAGTTCTCCGCGATTGAAACTCCCTCCCTTGCTGCCCTTTTTGCAACCTACGTCCGACAAAAAGGAGCATCAACTGCCATCATCGATTCGGCAGCTTTAAATCTGGACCCTGTTGAAACCGCAGAGCATATCGAAAGCAACTATCGGCCTAAACTCATTGTGGTTGTTGTCTACGGCTTCCAACCCTCAGCTTCCACTCAGAACATGACCGTCGCAGGAGCTATTTGCAAGGAAATCAAAAAAAGGAGCAGCGATGCACAGATCCTGATGACAGGAACCCACCCATCAGCCCTCCCTAAAAGAACTATCGATGAAGAAGCTGTCGATTACGTCTGCAGCCAAGAAGGCCCACAAACAATTTGGGGCGTTTTCGAAGTATTAAAAAATCAAGGCAACGATTTTTCACAAGTCCCTAGCCTGTTTTATCGAGAAAAAGGGGAAGTACGTTTCACTCCTAAAGGCCCTTTATTAGAAAATTTAACCGCCGATATGCCGGGGGCCGCTTGGGACCTTCTTCCAATGGATAAATACCGCGCTCATAACTGGCATTGTTTTGATCGGAAGCTTGCACGGCAACCCTATGCCTCCATCCACACATCGCTTGGCTGCCCCTACCGCTGCACGTTTTGCTGTATCAATGCACCCTTTGGCAAGTCTTCCTATCGTCTGTGGGATCCTCAAGCCGTCGTTAAAGAGATTGATATCCTCGTTAACAAGTATAGCATCAAAAACATCAAGTTTGTCGATGAGATGTTCGTGCTAACTCCCAAGCATGTCAACGGAATCTGCGATCTTTTGATCGAAAGAAATTACGATCTGAACATCTGGGCCTATGCGCGCGTCGATACCGTCCGCGATGAGTTTTTAGAGAAATTATATAAAGCGGGCGTTCATTGGCTAGCGCTTGGCATCGAATCAGGAAGCAAACACGTGCGAGACGGCGTTGAAAAAGGAAGATTTGGAAAAGAAGATATCTTGCGCGTTGTCAAAAAGATCCAAGATGCCGGAATCAGCGTGATCGGCAACTATATTTTCGGCCTGCCCGATGACACCTTTGAGTCGATGCAGGAAACAGTGGACCTAGCACTGGAGGCCAATTGTGAATTTGCTAACTTCTACTGTGCCATGGCGTATCCTGGATCAAAGCTCTACCAAATGGCTTTAGAAAAGGGATGGGAATTACCCGACTCTTGGATCGGCTTTTCTCAACACGCCTACGAAACAAAACCTCTGTGCACAGAGCAATTAACGGCAGCTGAAGTCCTTGAATTTAGAGATAAAGCATTCCATCAGTATTTCACTTCTCCTAAATACCTAAGCTTAGTGGAGAAAAAGTTTGGAAAAGAAGTTCTGAGCCATTTGAAAGAAATGACTAAGATTACGCTGCGCCGCAAAATTGTGGAAGAAGCCTATTCGTTAGCTCGAGCTTAATGAATTTTGCTTTTAAAAAATTAATTCTGGAGGCTTTGATGATTATTTCTAGGACCCCCTTTCGCGTTTCATTTTTTGGAGGCGGGACAGATTACCCTTCTTGGTTAGCTGAGCATGGAGGAGCTGCCCTGGGAACATCTATTAATCATTACTGCTATTTGAGCTGCCGCTACCTCCCCCCATTTTTTGAGCATAAGTACAGGATCGCCTATTCAAAAACGGAAAACGTGAAGTCGATTGCTGAAATCGAGCACCCTGTTGTTAAGGCAGTCCTTGAATACCTCCGATTCGATGACCATGGGATAGAAATTCATCACGATGCCGACCTGCCAGCCCGTTCTGGTATTGGATCCAGCTCGACCTTCACTGTCGGCATCCTCAATGCACTGATAGCTTTTAAGAATGCTAGACTGCCAACTCAAGAGCTCGCAAGACTTGCGATTTACATCGAACAAGAAATGCTTAATGAAGCTGTTGGTTCCCAGGACCAAGTTCTGGCAGCCCATGGCGGATTCAACCGCATCGATTTTTATCGGAACGGCAAGTTCACCCTTTCTCCGATTATTGCAAGCCCTCTTAAAATTGAGTCCCTGCAAAAACATTGCATGCTCTTTTTCACAGGGCTCTCCCGCTATGCTTCTGAAATTGCCAAATCACAGATTCGCAATATGAAGACCAATGCCACAACGCTCCATAGGATGCGCGCCATGGTGGATGAAGCAATCGAAATTTTAGAAAGTACAGAACGGGACATTAGAGAATTTGGAGAACTGTTGCACGAAGGGTGGCAATGCAAACGCTCTCTTTCCGATAAAGTTTCCACCAATGCAATCGACCAGATTTACCAGAAGGCTCGCGAAGCTGGAGCCATTGGCGGTAAGCTACTGGGAGCTGGCGGCGGTGGGTTCATCCTTCTCTTCGCCTCTCCGGAATACCAAGAAAAAATAAAAGCTGCTTTATCGAACCTCATCTACATCCCTTTTTCGTTCGAAAATCAGGGAAGTCGTATTATTTTTCATGAAACTCCTGGACTACCGGAAAATCGGGATGTTCATTCATTTGCTCAAACCTTCTATGGGATAAAAAATTTTTATGTTTAATAAAATAAAATTACTTGTTGTTTCTATTTTTTTGATCATGAATATGGCCCACCCGGTCTTTGGCGACACCCCATTTACCCTTTCAAATAATAGAAATCTTACTGAATCGGAAATTTTTCGATGCAATCTTATTATAGATAAAATAAATCTCCTTATTCAAAATCGGAATCCAAATCATGGAACGGGTCATAATTTTTGGGCGGGTGAAGAAAAAGATTCAATATATCTAAAAACATTTCAATTAATTTCAGATAAAAAAAATGCACGAGCACTGAAAAGCTTGATTTTGTACTGCAGTTTCTTTACTGGATTTAATCTTCTATATCAAAGGCCCTCACAATATGACCATCCTTTTTACCTCCAAAATGATTCCTTTGATCCAATAAACTACGAAAAAGAAATCGAAAAAATTTCCTACGACTCGATACTTGCAAGATGGGATTATAATTTTCGCCTCTACCTGAACCAACTCGAATTTTTTAACCCCCCCGCCAGTTGTATTTACCAACCACCGATGTTTTTAGGTCAACTGGGTGCAACAACTTTCATTCCATCTTTAAACAAAGAAATTTTTTATAATCATAACGTTCAAGCCTATCAAGAACGCATCTCTATCATGCATCGACTCGGCGTATTTGAAAAGCTCCACGAAATTAGTAAAATCAGGCCGGTTAAAATTTTAGAAATTGGAGCTGGATATGGCGCGCTTGCGCAATTTATCAAATCCATTCTCCCTAATGCACAGTACACAGTAGTCGATATTCCGGAATCTCTCATCTATTCAGCGCTTTATTTAGATCTTTGCTATCCCATTTCTAATCATGCATTTGCAAATCTAGATAGTGAAGAAAAGGTGGAATCCGCTGACTTTATTTATATTTCAAACACATCTGCTGACACAATCACAGACTCGTTTGACTTGGTAATAAACACCCTTTCTATGAGTGAAATGAAAGAAACCGTCATTAATTGGTATATAGATTTAATAAAAAATCGTTGGATAAAAGATGGAGGAATGTTCTTTGAACAGAATCAAAACAATAAGCGGCTCGGTTGGCAGAATGCTGAAGAACTCATTGAGAAGAAACTTGTTCGGGCTAACGACTTTCATGGTCCTCAAGCCTCCCAAGGACATGCAAATCTATGGATCGCTCATCATTAAATAGGATTTGTCTATGCGCGAAAAACTTGCCATTTTTGGTTCTACGGGACTCATTGGCTCGGCCTGCAAACGCTTTTTTGCAAGTCAAGGTCGTTTTGATTTACTTGTACCTACTCGAAATCAAGTCGATCTCTTGAATGCTGAGCAAGTACGCAAGTTTTTTTTCGAAAACAAGCCCGACTACGTCATCTTAGCAGCAGGTTTTGTCGGAGGGATCCAATATAATGCGACCTTCCCTGCAGACTTCATCTTTAAAAACCTGACAATACAACTCCATGTATTTTCAGCAGCAAATGAAACAGAAGTTAAAAGGCTCATTTTTTTTGGCTCGTCGTGCATGTACCCCAAAGTTTGCGAACAGCCGATGCGTGAAGAACTGCTCTTAACTGGTGCCATCGAACAGACCAGCGCTTCCTATGCCATTGCAAAGATTGCTGGAATTCAAATGGCAAAAGCCTATAACCAGCAATATCAGACAGAACGTTTTGTGGCCCTTATTCCCAATAGCGTTTATGGTCCGAAGGATAATTTTTGCCCTGAAAAAGGTCATGTCCTGTCAGTTTTTCTAGCGCGCTTCCATCAGGCGAAAGAAGAAAACAGACCCACTATTGATTTATGGGGAACAGGAGAACCTCGCCGAGAATTTATCTACGCTGATGACCTTGCGGCAGCGATTGCATTTCTTCTTCCCCAATCCAACATTCCTTTACCGCTAAACATTGGTGTTGGATACGATATATCCATCAAAGAGCTTGCTGTGCATTTAGCCAATGTGGTTGGCTATAAGGGAGAACTCCAATGGGACTCAACCAAACCCAATGGCACACTCAAAAAGCTTCTGGATAATCAAAAAATTTCAATCTTGGGATGGAAGCCTTTAACTACTTTAAAAAAAGGAATAGCTCTCACCTACCAATGGTACCTTGACAATCAAATCCATATGGAATTGGAAAGAATTTAAATGAAAAATATTAATTATTCTTATAAAGGAAAAGGAAAGGCTGGCTACTTAGAGAACCTGGATAAATACGATCCACGCTTTCTTCTCCAGCTTTATCATGATATCTACCGCATCCGGCTGATCGAAGAAACAATTGCCGATAGATACTCCCAAGATGAGATGAAATCTCCTATCCATCTCTCTATTGGACAAGAAGCGGTTGCCGTTGGGACCTGCGCTGCGTTGAAGAAAAGCGATTCCGTCTTTTGCGGTCACCGTACTCATGGCGTGTACTTTAGCAAAGGGGGCGACCTTAAAGCAATGCTTGCTGAGCTTCACTGCCGGATCGACGGCTGCTGTGGTTCTCGAGGAGGCTCGATGCACTTGATTGATAAGAGTGTTGGAATGGCGGGCTCTTCTGCAATCGTTGCAGGGATCATCCCGATAGCAACGGGCGCCGCGCTAGCAGCTCAGATGGAAAGCAAGGGGCGCATCACAGCCGCCTATATCGGCGACGCTGCTGTTGAAGAAGGAGCTTGCTGGGAAAGTTTGAACTTTGCCAAATTAAAGAACCTGCCGATCATCTACATCTGCGAGAACAACTACTACTCGGTTTGTTCGCCTCTGGAGTACCGACAACATCCCGATGCCCCTATTTGTCAAAAAGCCAAAGGTTTTGGCCTTGAAAGCTACTCGATCGATGGAAATGATGTCCTCGAAGTGTTTGTAGCGATGCAACATGCTGTAGCGTCGGTTAAAAAAGGCAATGGGCCTGTTTTTATCGAAGCACACACCTATCGCTACAGGGGACACCACGGGCCAAAAGAAGACAGCGATCCAGGATACCGGACCCATGACGAGTTTCTCGAATGGAAAAAAGTCGATCCGTTGCATCTTTTCGAAGCCGCTTTGCTGGAAAAAAAGATCTTGGCCCTTTTGCACAAAGAGGAACTGACCAAAAAGATTATCCTAGAAATCGAAGAAGCGTTTGAATTTGCGCTTACAAGCCCTTTTCCACAAGAATCCGATTTAATGACGCATATCTACAGTGAGTAACAAACATGCTTTGGGATGAAAAACTCGTACAGAAAAATGCTGCCGTACTAACGCCAGAACACGAACAGGAAGGGCGCGTTATCAGCTATGTCCAAGCCCTTCGAGAAGCGATCGAGGATGCAATGAAGAGCGATCCGTCTGTATTCCTCCTTGGCCAAGGGGTAGACGACCCAGGCGGAATGTTTGGCGTAACCAAAGGCTTTAAAGAAGTTTACGGACAAGAGCGCGTTTTCGATACCCCTGTATCGGAAGAAGGAATGACGGGGATCTGCAACGGTGCAGCTCTTATGGGTATGCGCCCCATCTATTTCCACAACCGCCCCGACTTTCTCCTCCTAGCCTTTAACCAGATAGTCAACCACGGAAGCAAAATTCATTGGATGGACAATGGGATGAACAGCATCCCCTTGGTCATTTGGTCTGCAATTGGCAGAGGCTGGGGATCAGGTCCTCAACACTCCCAAGCTATCCAAGGCCTGCTTTTAGGGGTCCCCGGCATCAAGATTGTAATGCCAAGCACACCCTACGATGCAAAAGGGCTCATGGCAACATCGATTCGCGATAACAACCCTGTGATCTTCATCGAACACCGCTGGTTGATGCGTCGAGAAGGGATCGTTCCAGAAGAAAGCTATGAAATTTCTTTGGGCAAAGGTGTTATCCGCCAAGAAGGTAGTGATTGCACCGTTGTCGGCACCTCCCAATCAATTGATTTAGCATGGACCGCGGCGAAACAACTTAAGAACGAATCAGGGATTGAAGCAGAAGTCATCGACTTGCGCACCATCAAGCCTTTGGATGAAGAGATCATCCTCAATTCTGTCAGAAAAACAGGCAAGCTCCTCGCCGTCGATACCGGCTGGGCAATGGGCGGCGTATGCGCAGAGATCGGCTGCCTTGTTGCTGAAAAGGCGTTCTCATCATTGAAAGCTCCCATCAAACGCATCGGGCTTCCAGATTGCCATTCTCCTGCAGGAAATGTTTTGGAGAATTTTTATTACCCATCGACTGTTACAATGAAACAAGCGATTGAATCCCTTGTTAAATCGTAAACAGTTATTATGTAAATGACCAAATCGGCTGGATATAGGCAGCTTAGGAGGAACCGTGAAATTATTTTTTAGCCCACTTCTTTTTTGCTCGCTCTTCGCAGAAGCTGCTATAACACCTATTCCTCCAAACCGCTTTTGTGAATTACCAGAACTGAGAACTATCCCCTATGAACGGATGGGTACAATTGATCACTACGTTGGGGTCACCTTAGGAGATTTGAAGGCTCTTTCTAGCCTCATTCAAGATTTCAAGCCAAAAAACTGTTTAGAGCTAGGCACATTTTTAGGCACGGGAACAACCGCTCTTTTCTACGGCTCTGGGGTGGACCTCACTTGCGTGGACCATTGGAAAGGAAACCAATTTGATCCCTTCATGCAGTCAAAAGCACCGCGTTATGATTTTTATGCAATTTGCACTAGAAATATTGCGGAATACAATCACGAAAACCGCATTGCTCTTTTAGAAAAGGACACCATCCAAGCGAGCTACATGTTCCCTGACCATTCATTTGATTTGATCTTCATTGATGCTGATCACACTTATGAAGGGGTTCTTGCCGATATAAAGGCGTGGTATCCTAAAGTCAAACCTGGCGGCATCATTTGCGGACATGACTGTGAAGGAAGATTGCATAATTTTGGAAGTTGCGATTTTTCTGATACAGCTTTAAAAGGCAACGATTGGGATGATCGATTAAAAATTCACCCGGGAGTCATAAGAGCTGTTCATGAGTTTTTTAAAGGAGAGGCGCGTTTATTTGCCGAGGAATTAATTTTTGTAAATGGAACAAGAGAGTTGTCTTCTATCTGGTATTATCAAACCCCAAATTAACAAAAAGCCGGTTCAATAACTCCACTTAGGAGAATCGCCTCTGAAACCACCTCAAAAACGGTTGGAAAATGTTACTGTGGTTTCCTAGCAAATGAAACGTCTGCATTGACAAAACTAATTTTTCAATTACAATGAGCGGATTAAAAATTATTTTTAGGAGAAAAAATGACCTACGAACTAGCTAGCATCACATGGGACGAGGAAGAATATAAAGCAATCAACCGCGTTTTAGAAAAAGGGACCTTCACAATGGGTGAAAATGTCCGCCGGTTTGAAGAAAATTTTGCGCAAAAGTTTGGCTCGAAATATGCCGTCATGAGCAATTCAGGCTCTTCTGCAAACCTGATTGCGATTGCAGCATTCTGCTATAAAAAGAATAGCCCTCTGCAACCGGGAGATGAGGTAATCGTTCCTGCAATTTCCTGGTCCACAACCTTTTACCCTTTGATGCAATATGGATTAAAACTCCGTTTTGTCGATGTGGAGTTGGACACACTCAATATGGACGTCAGCCAACTCGAGGCAGCGCTTACACCTAAGACAAAAATGGTTGTCGGGGTCAGCATATTGGGGAACCCTTGTTCCCTCGATGTGATGCGTCAATTCTGCGATACGCATAACCTCTACTTTTTTGAAGACAATTGCGAATCAATGGGAGCGTTTTTGAACGGGAAAAGCTGTGGAACGTTTGGCGATATCGGAACGTTCAGCACATTTTTTTCCCATCACATTTCGACAATGGAAGGCGGAGTCAGCGTTACAGATGATGAGGAGCTCTATCATTTAATGCTGGCGATTCGTTCCCATGGATGGACCCGGCACCTCCCAACTGAAACCAATATTTACGAAAAAAAAGAGGATGACTTCTATGAAGCCTACCGATTTATCGTACCCGGATACAATGTCCGACCACTTGAGATCTCCGGCGCTATCGGTGTTGAGCAACTCAAAAAGCTCGATAACCTTGTCAAAATCCGCAGAGAAAATGCAGAAGAGTGGGTCGCTCTATTTGGAAATGACGAGCGATTTATCATCCAAAAAGAAAATGGCCTGAGCTCCTGGTTCTCCTTTACAATCATTCTCAATCCAAACTTGGGCATCAATAAGCAAAAGATATTCCAGACCTTGAAGGAAGAAGGGATCCAATTCCGCATTATTACTGGAGGAAACTTCCTGCGCCATGATGTAATCAAGTATTGCAATCACGAGAGCCATGGACAGATCATCAATGCAAACATAGCCCATGATCACGGTTTCTTTCTTGGAAACCATCCGACAAATGTCAGAGAAGATATTAAGAGGATCCACAAAATTTTAGATAAAGCCACTTCGGAACACGTCATTGGAGTTGGAACTTGTGGATCGTGTTCTTGCTCATGATAAGCTTTGAGATCTCATGGAAGCCATTGTTTTAGCGGGGGGACTAGGAAAGCGCCTTCGCTCCGTTTGTCCTGATCGTCCCAAACCAATGGTTGACGTAAATGGGAGACCCTTTCTCTACTACCTTATGCAGTACTGGATAGAGCAGGGCGTTTCCCATTTCATCTTGTCTGTCGGATACCTTCACGAAATAGTGATCGATTATTTCGGCCATTCTTTTGAAGGTGTTCCGATCGACTATTCGATCGAGCCCTCTCCAATGGGAACAGGGGGAGGGCTAATTTTAGCGTTAGACCATCTTTTTCGATTAGACCACCCCGTTTTAGTCCTTAATGGAGATACCTATTTTGAAGTGCCGCTTGAAGAATTGAAAAATTTCCAAAAAGAAAAAAACTGCATGTGCTGCCTTTCACTTCTTGCCATTGAAAAAAATACACGCTATGGAGGAATAAAAATTTTACCTTCTGGGCAAATCATGAGGTTTAATGAAAAGAACGATGTAAAATCTTGTTTGATCAATGGAGGTTGCTATTTGATCTGCCCCAACTATCTCAAACGTTTTATTCCTCCTGTACTGGGTCACCCTCTATCCCTTGAATCAGACATTCTTATGGCCGCTGTAAACTCCAAAAAAACCTATGGCATATCCTTTAGAAAATATTTTCTTGATATTGGAATTCCGGAAGACTATTTCCTCTCATTGAAAAAGTTCAAACCCTAAGAGCATCCAAGCGAGAAGCTTCTGCTCAGAGCCTTGGGGCAATTTATAACTTTATTTTTGATAAATGGTAATTAGGTGAAGTCCGTTAACAGCCTCCTCTGATTTAAATGGAAAATAATTCGTTTTAAGCGTATAATAATCGAAATGATATAATTTTTATATTAATCAAAACTTAACGCTTACTAAACTTTACTTAGGAGTAACTATGTCTCAAGCTACGCAACCCTCGTTGTACCAATATGCCTCTGAAAAAGCACTCTATATTTGTGAAAGGGTTTTCTTTTCTGCTGAAGAATTACTTTACGGTAGAGGAGCAGGGCTAGGTAACCCTTGGGTCGATGGTTTTGCTGCCATATGCACCATGATTAATCCGATTGGCGGATTAACTTTCGGCGCACCATCAATCGCCGGAACCTGCGTTATTGGACACGTATTGGATAGAGCTGGGATATCTGGAGATACCACTCAAGATAGAATTATCAAATTTGCCCTCTCATTCTTTGGTGGAGCCGGAATTGGATGCCTGGCCGCTTTCGCTTCAGGATTCCCGATCACTTTTGCCACTGCGCTGGTTTTAGCAGCGTGTCAGTTGGGAACAGTATTTGTGGTCAGTCTTATCGTTTCTTTGTAGAAGCAACGCTACTCTTTGAACCAATCGAACATCTGTATAGGGGGGGGCAAGCCAACCAATTTGATCAAAGGTCTTGCCACTCTTAGAGTCTTCGGGCAAGAAACATTAAGGTCCCCGAACATCTTTTGATTCAACAATTAAGGATAGCAAGGATGGTTTGGATCCTCGATGTATATTAGGTCATAGGGGGGGGATTTTTCTCGAGTGATGTACTTGCCTATGACTTGGCCGTTAACAACGATAAGAAAGTAGTGGTTTTCTGAGACAAGACACTGGCCCATATCGATCCGCTCGATGTACTCATACTCCTCTTTATTGCCTCCTTTGGAGTGGATTTTATAAGGTTTCCCTACTTGGTTTTCAACGGTAGCAATTGGGGTTCCTATCTGAATGTTATCAAAGTTATCTCCCGTCATAGCTGATGAGCGGGAAAAGCAGGCGGCAAGAAACATCAAAGCGAAAATAGCTAAAATATTTTTCATTGTTTTCCGTTGTCCTTTTTTTGTTCCATTCGTTTCCAAACCTTGCCCTGGATCAGCGTGCGGAGTTGGTCGGCTGTTGCATATTCGGCGCGCATTAGGTAGTTTTGCTCATCTTCTTTTTCATATAACTCAAAGCCTTCGAAGCCCATTTCTTCAATGCGAAACTCCCAAGCTATGATCTTTTCGTTGATGATCCCTTTTCCGGTGATCTTGCCCAAAGCATCATTTTCAAGTTCAATCAGAAATTCACTGCTATTCATTTCAAAAATATTAAACTGGTTATGCATGACATCCGATAAACCTTTGACTTGAATTTCTTGGACGCACTCGATCCGCCCTTCCGAGTTGCGGTCGCTCACGTTCCATTTTGTGACGTAGGAGAGCTCTTCAGCCGCCATATTCAGCTGAATACGTCCCTGGCCAAGCCACGCGCTGGAAGTTAAAAGAAAAGGATGGTTAAACATTAGAACATAAACCTTCTGCTATAGATGCTTTGTAAAATCCCTAAAGCGGTCATTGTCGATAACACAGAAGAGCCTCCGTAAGTGATTAACATCAAAGGCACTCCAGTAATGGGCAAAAAACCGCACATCATGCCCATGTTAACAATCATATGCATGGCCAAATAAGTGGTAATCCCTGCCGACAGGAGCCGCCCGAAACGGTCTTTGGCAACAGCCGTTATCTGAAAACTAAAATAGACCAAACCGAAAAAAAAGAGCATCAAGAAAAAAACGCCGATGAGACCAAACTCCTCGCTATAAGAGGCAAAGACAGAATCGGTATGAGCCGCTGGAAGCCATTGCCTTCCAGTAAATTCGCTTTTACGCCAGCCGCTGCCTGTTAGTCCTCCAAGGGCGATTGCTGTTTGAGACGCTTTTTGGTGATAAGTGTTCGGATTTAACCTTTCATATTGGTACTCTTTGATCACTTTTGTCACATAAGGCTTAAGCTCCTCGTGGGAGATAAATCCAAGAAACATCATGCTAACAAAGATAAGACCACTGACAGCCACCCCGCTCATGATATAAGTCACTTTTTTGCTAATCCCGCCAAAGTAAAACATGACTAAGGCAATTGGGTACAATACAAGGGCCGTTCCTAGGTCAGGCTGCTTCAAGATCAGTAAAAAGGGGACCATGACGATTAAGATCGCCTTGAGCGCCGCCCTTTTTTGATAGATCTCTGTCGCTTTATTTTCCAAAAACAGACTTAAGCTCATCACAACAATAAGTTTGGCATATTCAGAAGGTTGAAAAGCAAAGTTAACGCCGGGAATCCGATACCATCTGTGAACATTTTGGATGGCGGGAACAAAAAAGAGGCCGAAGAGCATTAGGACCATTCCCACATACAATATCCAAGTCCATTTTTTTAAATAGCGATAGTCCAGCCCAGAAAAAAATAAATAGAAGATCCAGCCAATTGCAAACCAGCGAATTTGACTTTTGGCCATCGGCGTAAAGAAGGTCTCATCCGTAGGGTCGGTGACATCAAAGCTTGTCGCAGAAATGACCAGAACGCTAATTACCATCAAGAGAATTAATATGGGAAGCGTGCGAAAATCAATGCGAGTTAAATATCTATGGTCCCACATGAAGTGCCGGCCTACCCATCAATAATTTATTAATTAATACAATAAATTTACAATCTCTGATCGAGGCTCGCCTCGCTATAAAGAAGTGGATTCTTATCCATTCTGCATTATACTGGATCCGCCGGCTATTATGCTACAGTCTCAAGAATCGGGGGCAAGCCAAGGAAGAGCACTAACCCGTATAAGGCTGACAATGCTGATGGGAGGCCGATTTTTAAAATTGCTCGTGTCTGAATCAGAACTTTTAGGAAAGGGTGTTCGATAGCAAAACCATGAATAGCTTAAAAACTATTTGCTATATCCATTTCAGCACGCTCGACTCAACGAATAACTGGGCGAAAGCAAACGCTCATACTTTTGATCCTAATCAAATCACCTGCATTACTGCTTTAGAGCAAACTGCTGGGCGAGGCCGATGGCTTAGAAAATGGGTTTCTCCTAAAGGAGAAAACCTCTATGCTTCGATCTATCTTTGCTTAGCTAGAGATTTTCCTTATCTATCGAACTTAGGACAAGTTCTTTCCTTTTCCTGCTCTAAGATATTAAAAAAGAGAGGCTTTTCCCCTCAGATTAAATGGCCTAACGACATCTTACTTTCCGGGAAAAAAGTAGCGGGGGTCCTAGCAGAAGCTATAATGTTTGAAGATCGGATAGGAATCATCCTTGGGATTGGGCTGAATGTCAATATGTCCAAAGAACTTCTGCAAAGCATCAATCAACCTGCTACTTCGCTTGCACAGCTCAGCGACCAGAATTGGGCAGCCCAACAAATTCTCGAAGCGCTTCTTAAACAGTTCCTCAAAGATCTAGACACATTGCAAACAAAAGGGTTTCCCCCTTTTGTACCTGCTTATGAACAATTGCTTGCTTACAAAGGTCAGCTAATTACCTGCCATGATGGACTGGAACCTATCAAAGGAGTTTGCCGCTCGGTTTCCAGAGATGGGCGTTTAAACCTCCAGCTCTCTGACGGCACAGTTGCATTAATTTCCTCAAGTGAAATTAAGTTCAGCTAATACACCCAAGTAACACCATCCGCCCGATTTGCCTTTCTTCGATCAAAACAGAGGAATATTTTAGCCGGTTGGCGCGAGCTACGCAACGGTCTCATGTTATCATTACAAAGCACCTTCAGGCATTGCCTTGTAAAAAGGAGGAGTCCGGAACAACAAGAATTCCAGGATCTACTTTAGCTTTTAAAATCTGCTGGATCGCATCGAGGGTCGACCCCGTTGCAGAATAGCATGTAGTGCACGCCCCTTGGTAGGCAATAATCAATTCTCGATCATCGACCAGGTTGACAATCTCTATCCCTCCTGCATCGAGTTCAATGTAGGGGCGGATGTCTTTTTGGACCACCTCTTCGATGACCGCTATTTTCTGCTCTTTGCTTAAATCTTTCCATCCAGGATAAGGGCCTTCGCTGATTTGAGAATCGGCGTCCAACGGAGTGGGAAGGTAAGCTTCTGCAAAAGGAATATCAAAACACTGCTCTGTTGCATTTTCAATAGCGCCGATAACTAGATTGATGTGAGGAAAAGTATCCGGAGGGAACGCATTGATCCCCTCCTTATCACGGACTTGACGGTCTAGAAGTTCTGCAGTCAATCGGCGAGCTTGGTCATAGTTTTTCCGGATGAGAAGTTCACACGCAGCCTCAGCAGCACCGATAAGCGCTGATTGACCAAATGCCTGAAATTTCGCATCGGCAATCAAACCATCGCTTTCATCGACAAGAAGATATAAACAGACGGCATTACCATCGCTGCATTGCCCTTCAAACCCTTTGACCAAGCGCACTCCCCGTTCTTTCGCTTCTTCAATAGCGATCCGTCCGCAATGGCGAGGATTCTCAATTTTTTGCGCAAGCTTTTTGCTATAGCAACTCCATGGAAAAGGGGGCAATAGTTTCTGTACGTTCATGAATTTTCTCCAAAGACGCCGGCCGAGCATCGCTGCAGCTTTAATGCGCACTCGACAATTGCTTGCACGGCAAAGGCAATCTCTTCTTCTGTTGTTTCATAAGACAAGCTAAAGCTCAACGCGCAATGGGCCAACATGCGACCAACTCCGCATGCTACCAGAGTGTGGAATAACTTTTGCGTCTGGCCTCCACCCATGGAAGCATAGACCCCTTTTCGACTGAGCAGATAGAGGAGGGAATCGCTTTCAACACCTGGGAAAGCGATCACTGTGCAGTTCGGCAATCGTTCGACTTCTTCAAATAAGACAACCGCATCAACAAAGCCATCCCTTACACCTGATTCAAGTAGGTCCCTAAGACGGGCTGTTTCAAGGTTAAGATGATCAAAATTTCGCGATGAATCGGATAGGGCGCTTGCGATTGCAGCGATTCCCCCCGTATGGACATTTGACCCACCAAGAACGAGGGGATGAAAAGGGATAGCGGCCTTAACAAGCACACCACCAGTTGCTTTTGGCGCATGGATCAACGATCCATCGAATGTTAAATAATCGATGCTTAAGTCTTCAAAATGAAAAAAGAGCTTCCCAATGACGGTGCTTGCATCCACATGCAAGGCAATCCCCTTTTGACGACAAATTTCAGCGATGTCAGCAATAGGATGGATCACCCCTGTTAAGCTGTTAGCCCACGAAAGGGACAATAAAGAAGTCCGCGGCTTGATTGCCTCATCGAGCATCTCCCTTGTGATCTGGCCTTGCCCGTTCACGCAGAGGACTTTTTCGACGCAGTGAAATTTTTCCAACCTTTTCAAAGATAATAGAGTTGGAGCATCTTCAATATTCGTTGTCAAGATATGATTTTTCCCCGACTCCCTGATCTCTTCAAGATAATGGGAAAAGAGAACAGTATTAACCGCCTCAGCACCGCTATAACAAAAATGGAACTGGTCCCCTCTTGCCCCACCGAGCTCCCGGACAATTTCGTCGACACTCTTGGAAAGAGAAGAATAAGATTCCTGTCCCATCTGGTGGGGAGCAGTGACCGCTCCCCATGTTTCACGCGAAAAAGTCGACAGGGCATCTACAATGCGCAAAGAAGGGCGGGCTGCTGTATGATTATCTAAATACGCGCAAAATCCCATTATTGCCCCCCTTTTTTCCATTCGCCGTTAAAGAAAGTATAGATGAGAGGATCGCCCGTCGCTATTTCCAGCGCCACAACCTCCCCCTTGGTCAATTTATCCAAAAACATGACAATCGCCCTCAGAGAATTACCGTGAGCAGAAATGTAGACATTTTTGCCTTCTCTCAGCAGCGGCATGATTCTCTGCTGAAAATAGGGTAAAGCACGCTCAGCTGTCTTCTCCAGACTCTCTCCTTCTGGAGGCGCTTGATCAAAGCTACGGCGCCAGATTTGGACCTGCTCATCACCAAATTTTTCCCGGGTCTCTCCCTTGTTTAATCCTTGCAGTTTGCCGTACATCCGCTCGTTCAGTTCCCATGCTTCGTAAACGGGTATGCATGATTCTATTGCAGCATCGCTATGGATTTGACCCCACCTTCCTAACTTTCCTTCTTTAGGGTGCTGGATGCAAGGCACTTTTCCACTTTGATGAGAAATCATAGCCAACATGGCTGTCATCTGAGCGCGGATCAACGAAGAAACAAAAATGACATCGATAGGCATATGAGCAATTTTCCTGCCCCCTTCGATCGCCTCCTGAATCCCCTGCCAGCTTAATGGGATGTCGACCCAACCCGTAAACAAGTTTAATCGGTTCCATTCAGACTGTCCATGACGCATCATAATCAATCGCACTGGCTTGCTCATACCACCTCGTCTTTGAAAAACAATTTTCAAACTGCAAGAACCTATTTTACTATAGATGGCTTTAAAGAGCCATTCTTCGCTTTAGACAGCTTAAAAAAAATGTATAAATAATTTTTTAAACTTGACAACCAAAAAAACAAATAGCTAGGACGATCGAATAGTCAGGCCTTAGAAAATCTAAACCTGAACATTCTCCTGCCTTGTTATTATTTTAAGCCTTAGGCTTGCTCGCCCTATTAAAATTAAAGACTTGAGTTATCAGAGCAACTGTGTTAGGATTATTGGCCTTATGGAAGCTAAAAAGAGACTAAGCAAAGCTTTAGCTGCAGCAGGAATAGCGTCCAGGCGCGCCTGCGAGGAGCTCATTTTCAACGGACGCGTCTCTGTTAACGGAGAGGTTATCCTTGTTCCCCAGACCCTCGTATCTTGGAAAACAGATGAGATCCGCGTCGATGAAAAACTTGTTTCTGGAGAAGAAGAAAAAGCTTACTACATTCTCAATAAACCCCACGGGTACATCTGCTCGAACACCCGCATAGGCCGCAAGAAACTAGTCATCGACCTTTTTGGCTCGACAACTGCGCGCTTGTTCACAGTCGGACGCCTTGACCGCGATACGACAGGCCTGCTAATCGTTACGAATGATGGCCACTTCGCTCAAAGAGTAATCCACCCTTCTGCAAACATTTCTAAGGAATATGTCGTGAAGACTCTTCAAGAAATTACAGCCGACCATTTAAAAACGATTGCTAAAGGGACTTTTATCGAAGGAAGTTGGATTAAGCCTGTTCGGGTGCAAAAAGTGCGCAAGGGCACTGTAAAGGTCGTTGTTAAAGAAGGGAAAAAACGGGAAGTCCGCTTGCTCGTCCAAAATGCAGGACTTGACATCTTGGAACTTTCCCGCGTCCGTATCGGCGGACTACGCCTTGGCTCTATTCTTGAAGGGACATTTCGGGAGATGACTGAAGCAGACAAACAAGCCATCTTTACATAAAGGACTTCGCCAGCTAGAATAAGCGCCATAAGCGCTCAACCACTAGCGCCTGGAAAAATTTATGCTCAACATAGCCCGCCTTTTCGGCAAGTCGCCTTTTGCTCCACTACAAAGCCACATGAAAAAAGTTGCGATTTGCATGGAAAAGTTGTCGGGTGTATTTGCAGCCCTTCCCAAATTAGATATGGACAAAATTGAAAAGTTGGTCCAGGAACTCTCAAAACTTGAACATGAAGCTGATCTAACTAAAAATGATATCCGCAATCATCTTCCAAAAAGCCTGTTTCTGCCGATTGACCGAGCCCACTTCTTGGAAATTCTTTCTATTCAAGACAGCATTGCCGACAAAGCAGAAGATATTGGCATCCTACTCACACTCCGACCTCTTGACAAATTCAAGAATTTTCAAGATGACATTCAAGCTCTATTTAAGAAAAACGAAGAGGTCTTTTTAGACGCCCAACACATTATTGAAGAAATTGACGAACTTCTCGAATCCTCATTTGGCGGGATTGAAGCAGAAAAAGTCAAAGCAATGGTCGAGCAAACTGCCTATAAAGAGCACGAAGCTGGCAAAATGCAAAGGATACTTCTTAAACAACTCGTCTCTCAAGGGGACACCCTATCAACGGCTTCTTTCTGGCACTGGATGCGGTTAGTAGAGGAAGTGGGGACCTTTTCCCATCTTTCTGAGAAGTTGGCAAACCGTATCCGCATGGTCTTAGAACTAAAATAATGTTACGCCCTTCGCGCCATCGAAGGACGGACAGTAATTTGTTAGATAAGGAATGGAAGTCGAAGCGATACTTAAGATCGTTGTCTTGGTCATTGGTTTTTATATGGCCTGGAATATTGGAGCGAATGACGTTTCCAATGCAATGGGCACTTCTGTAGGGTCTGGCGCCTTGACCCTTCGGCGAGCGGTTTTTTTAGCTGCCATTCTAGAATTTTCCGGAGCTTTTTTTGTCGGGGCCAACGTCTCTGAAACGGTCCAAAAAGGACTCATTGACACCGATATGTTCCTTATGCAGCCCAACATCCTTATCTTGGGGATGTGCGCCGCCCTATTTGGAACGGGTGTTTGGCTTCAAATCGCCTCATATTTTGGATGGCCGGTTTCAACAACGCACGCCATCGTTGGTGCAATCCTAGGTTTTGGTGGGGTAATCGGGGGTGCAGAAGCAATCCAATGGGCAGAGGTCTCTTCGATCGTGGCCAGCTGGATCGTTTCTCCCATTACTGCTGGTGTAATCTCGTATATCATCTTTAGCCTTTTGCAGCGCAACATCCTCTTTGCGATGAACCCAACCGAGGCAACCCGAAATTTGCTGCCTCTTCTTGCATTTATTGTGTTCAGTACGTTTACACTCAGCTTGATCTTCAACGGCTTAGAGAATCTCAATCTCAATATTTCGTTCCCTCAAGCTTTCGGAATCTCTATTTTAGTTGGGCTGGTCAGCACCGGGATCACCTATTTGATTGTTCAAAGAATTCCCATTTCTGAAATCGAAACCCGCGCTCCTTTACGGAATCTTCCGCAAAGCGTTGTCAGCCTTGAAAAGGCGATCAAGCACCTCCAACGGGTGCATGTCGCCTCTTTTAACGAGACCCATGAAAAGGTCGGCGCGTTGCTTAATGAAGTAAAGTCCCTTTCGCGGAATCTTCGGCAAGAAACTAGCTTTAATGAAAAGACGTCAGAATACCGGAATGTGGAGAAAATGTTTGCTTTCCTCCAGATCTTAAGCGCTTGCTTTGTCGCATTTGCGCATGGAGCTAACGACGTCGCTAATGCGATTGGCCCGGTTGCAGCTGTCCTAGATATCATTAAAAACGGACAGATCTCCGATGTGGCTTCTATACCTTCTTGGCTTCTTGCCTTCGGCGGGCTCGGCATTGTCATCGGTCTGGCTACATGGGGGTGGCGCGTCATCGAAACAATTGGCAAGAAGATCACCGAACTGACCCCAACACGCGGCTTTTGCGCTGAGTTTGGCGCAGCCACGACGATATTGATCGCTTCGAAACTGGGAATGCCCGTTTCGACGACCCATTGCCTCGTTGGAGCAGTTCTAGGAGTGGGCCTTGCACGCGGAATGCGCGCGCTCAACCTCAATATGATCCGCGATATCATCTTGTCTTGGGTCGTCACCATCCCAGCTAGCGCAGCCATGAGCATTTTCGCTTTCTATATTTTACGTTGGATATTTATTAGTTAACAAATCGAGGCTTCGTTGTTTTCATGCAGCAGGTTTTTCGGCAACAACTGCAGCACGTGGCCCCTCCATGGCGAACCAACATCGCATTTCTTAGCTCACCGCCAGAAGAAATGATCTGCGTTATTCCATCGATCCAATCTGCGCGCAGGTTCACCGCCGGACACCGCACCGCATTAAACCCTTTTTCCTTCAGAATAGGTAGATACAGCTGTTCTATTTCAAATAGTGTTTCAATGTGGTCAGATGTGAAGCTTAAAGGCACGACGACAACGTTGCGTCTAGAAATCTTCGAGTCTTGGCAAAATTCCACGGTGTAGGGCCTTAGCCATTCCTCTTTACCAAATATGGACTGGTAGCAGAGCTGATGGACTGCCTTAGGAAACGCCGACGCTAACAGCTCAAATGAACTCTCACATTCTTCTTGATAAGGATCTCCTGAACAAATGTACCGCTTAGGCAGCCCATGGGCAGAAAAAAGGAGGAGCGTTTCCTCTTCAAGCATCTGATGATCATCCAAGCACTGTTGGATGGTTGCTGCAAACGGCTGGACAAACGCCGGATGGGCAGGATAGGATTTGATCCAGCGGAACTTTCCAACAATTTTTGCGCATAGGTTTTCTGAAAACCAGCGAGCAATGCTTCCGGTCGTCGTATAGCTAAACTGGGGAAATAGCGGGAAAACCTGGATTGAATCGCACTCCTCTAAAGCCTGGACATCCTTTATAAATTGAGGATGGGTCATTGGCAAATAACGGTGAAATGTCACGATTGGTCCATCGAATTTTTTGCGCAGCGCTTCTCCGATTGCCTCTGTATCTTCAAAAATCGGAGATTTGCCCCCAATAATTTCGTAATCATGCAGCACTTTCTTAGCCCGTCTCTTCGCAACCCATGTAAACAAGAGTTTGTGAAGAAATAACGGAAGCGATGAGCAGATCACATCTTTGTCCGTTAGAAGGGCAATGAGGAAAGTATTGATTTCAGCAACAGAACGTGGCCCGCCAAAATTGACAAGAACCAAACCATTCTTCTTTTCCATCAGTTCCACTCCTCTATGCAAAAAACCTGTTATTTTTGATCTGTTTTCCATTATATTGGAGTTCATCAGATCTTGTGTAGGAACAAATGTTGAAATATTTTTCGTTTGCCATCCTGTGTTGTGTTGCCTTCAGCTGCGGAGGCAGTTCTCAAAAAACGCCGTATCAAATCGGTGTTGATCAATCGTGGTATCCGCTCCTTTTAGACGGTAAAGAGAGCAATCTCACTGCATTTTCTACAGAGCTCTTGCAAGAGATCGGGAAAAAAGAAGATATCGCCTTTTCAAAAATAACGGTGAGCTGGGATATTTTGATAGAGGGATTGAAAAAGGGAAAGTACACCGCCATTTTATTTTCAATGCCTCCTTATAGTTTCAACCAACAGACTTTTGATTTTTCCGATTTATATTTAAAAACGGGCCCTGTCCTCGTTGTTTCAGCATCTTTCAATTACACATCACTTGATGAATTATCTGGCAAAGAGATCGCTGTTACGTCCGATCCTACGGGCACATTCATCTTAGAAAAATATCCCGGGATCTTAATCCGCAATTACGACTCGATCGCTAAAGCGCTTAACGATGTCAACTCGGGCGAAATCGATGGCGCAATTGTCGATGTGCTAATGGCAACTTCCTATTGCGAGGATTTGTACCAGGGCAAGCTCAGGATCGTTACTGAGCCACTCAATGATACCGGGCTACGCCTGATTACGCTCCATAATCAAGCCCCGGAACTCGTAGAAGCTTTTAACGATGGGCTTGAAAAGCTCAAATCTTCCAAAGAATATGACCGGCTGATGAACAAGTGGGGGTTTTCTCCACTTGAAAAAAGCTAGAATAAATATCAACCAATTCGCTTTTCTTCCATTAACAGTTTTAAAACCGGCACAAATTTAAATACTTTTTTGACATAAAATAGCAAAATACGTTTGATGGGATTTTGTTAAACTTAATTTGTCACCGAGGTCAAAATGAAAACTAAATGCATCGTAGGCACCACTCTTTTAATATGCGGGATAGCTCTCATTGGCTTTTCCACATATGTCTCACGACAGGTGGAAGAAGGCAAAGGTAAAGTTAACAGTGCGCAGAGCAAAGTCGATAAAGGCAAGGGAATGCTTCCCAACGATCCTATCACAAAAGAACTGGGGAAAGGGCTCACCAGAGGAGTTCAAAAAAAGATAGACGCTGGCAAGGAACAGATCACTTATTATGAAGGTGTTGCTTCCTGGTCAAAAATCGGAGGAATCGCCTGCATTATGGTCGGCCTAGGCGTCTTTTTCATCCCTAGTAAAAAGGGCCGGCGTTGAAAAATTTTATTCAGAGAAAATTCACTTCTTCAAGACCGGATAGTTTAAATCTGCAGGCTTTTAGAGGATGCGGCATTTATCGTGCTCGCTGTACTCGGCACGCACTTTCTCCAGTTCTGGCTTGTGAACAGGACAAGGCTCAATATCCCAGATGTTTTTAGCATATTTATGAATCGACTCATCCGTGGAAAATTTACCCATGCTTGCAATATTATGCAGGGCATATTCTGCCCATTTAGCGGGCTGAAGATAAAATCCCTCAACCTTCTTTTGCATCTCGTAATAGCTACGGAGATCGCTCAAGACAAAGTAGCGGTCGGGGACACTGGAATTTTGCGCTTCTAGAAGAAGCCGGTAGAGACTGCTGTGCGACTGGTGCTCTGTCTCCGTTTCCGCAAACGAGCGATCGCGCAGCGATTCGACGGCCTGTTGGATCTGGGGATCGCGCATGTAGATATCCCATGAGCTATAGCTCTGGTTGTTGCGCATGTGCACGTTCTCTGCCGTTGTCTTTCCAAAACCAAACGGCCACCAAGCATCCGTAACATCGCGATGGATCTCGATGTTTGCACCATCCTCTGTCCCAATAGTCAGCGCACCGTTCATGGCAAGCTTCATATTCCCAGTCCCTGAAGCCTCCATTCCTGCAGTCGAGATCTGTTCAGAGAGATCGGCAGCTGGAATGATGATCTCCGCCCGCGAGACATTATAATTCTCAACAAAAATGACATTGAGCTTAGAGGAAACTTCCGGGTCAAGGTTGATCTTGCGGGAAACGCAACAGATGAGATGGAT
Organism: uncultured bacterium; assembly: GCA_964580785.1. Classification (GTDB taxonomy): domain Bacteria; phylum Chlamydiota; class Chlamydiia; order Chlamydiales; family Rhabdochlamydiaceae; genus Acherontichlamydia. The sequence continues at coordinate 13,878 of CAZOKX010000009.1, read as the reverse complement.
AATATTTTTAGCTACCTCATAGCCAGGAGCTGCTTTTCCAGCAAAGAAGACCATTCGCTTAATTCCGCGAGCATTCGGATTTGCTTTGATCTCATGATAAAGCATAATCGTATGAAGGATGTTCATGAGCTGCCGCTTATACTCGTGGATCCGTTTGATCTGAACATCAAAAAGAGCCAACTCATCTAAAGTCGGATAGTAGCTGATCTCTTTTCCTCGGGAATCCCGTATTGGATTCCCCACCTTTAAGTAATTTAAAAAATTCCGCTTATTCTCTTTTTTGATTTCGAGAAATTCCTTTTGGCTTTCAGGGTCTGAACTAAACTTGGCCAATCCTTCGATATGCGGAAAGTTCACTAACCAGCTTTTTCCAATCCTCCTTGAAATGAAATTGGCAAGCCGGGGATTGATATGCAATAACCATCGGCGAGGAGTCACCCCATTGGTAACATTCGTGAACCGATCAGGATACATCTCATAAAAATCTTTGAACACGCTTGTTTTTAAAATCTCAGAGTGGAGCTCGGCAACGCCATTAACACGATGGGATCCATAAATGGCCAAGTGAGCCATACGGACTTGCCCGCCTTCGATGATCGACATCCGGCGGACACGTTCCTCATCTCCCGGATATTTTTGACGAATCTGATTGCAAAATTCGAGATTAAGCCTTTCGAGGATCTGGTATTGGCATGGAAGGAGGTAATGGAGGCGGTTTTGGTTCCACTCTTCAAGCGATTCTCTAAGCACCGTATGGTTTGTAAAATTACAGCAGGTGTGGACAACTTCCCAAGCTTCGCCCCATCCAAAGTCATGGTCATGAAGCAAAATGCGAATCAATTCACACACTGCTAAAGCCGGGTGGGTATCGTTGATATGGATTCTAGCTTGATTAGCAAAGCTCGACATATCGGGGTATGCATGCAAGTGGTGCCGTATGATGTCTTGCAAAGATGCTGAAACAAGTAGGAACTCCTGCTTTAAGCGGATCCTCTTACCTGTTTCGTTGTTATCATTTGGGTAGAGGACATCTGTTAACGATGTATTTTCAGCCGCCTGATCGAGAAGCCCCGCATTGTAGCGTTGCAACTCGAAGTTGCGCGGCGATTCCTTCGTCGTCCATAAGCGCAAGGTGTTGACATTGAACTCTCCGGTCTCTTTATACCCGATGATAGGAATGTCATAAGCCAATGCCCTGACTTCTTCATAATCGATGATATCATAAACTTCAGCCCCTTTTCTGTTTACTGCAGGAACAATACGACCAGAGTAATAGACAGGTACAGCATGCGTATCGCGACGGTATTCCCAAGGATTTTCATGCAAGAGCCACGCTTCAGGACGCTCGACTTGCACTCCATCCCAAATTTCCTGGTCAAAAATCCCATATTGATAGCGGAGTCCGTAAGCAATTGCCGGGTATTGTTGGGTCGCCAATGAATCAAGAAAACACGCTGCAAGCCGTCCCAAGCCGCCATTGCCAAGTCCTGGGTCTGGCTCAAAGCACTGCTCTTGGTCATAATCGCGGTTCATCTCTTTCATCACACGGCGGACAAGGTCGATAGCGTGGATGTTTGTGATGTTATTTCCTAAGAACCTGCCCGGCATATACTCCATACATAAAAAATAAAGGGTACGGACCCTATTTTTTTTATAGGTATGATTCGTTGCAGTCCAGTTGATCATGATCTCTTCGCGCAGCGTCAGAGCAAAGGCGCGATAAAATTCTTCGGGGGTCGCTTCATCGACAGTCACTCCCATTGTCGTAATCAGATAGTGCTTGATTTTGTGTTTCAGCGAATCAGCTTTCATTTCAAGATGTGATTCCACTTCACCCTCCAGAACTACTTTGCATTATTTTCTTATTTATGCGATTAGTTTCGATATAGCACAAGCATTGAAACTTTAGCGAGTATTTAGATGCAAAAATTTGAACTGATTGTCATCGGTACAGGGCCGGCAGGAGAAAAAGCTGCTGTCAAAGCAGCGTATTTTGGACACACTGTTGCAATCATTGAAAAAGAAAAAATTTTTGGCGGCGCAGAAGTGGTCACAGGAACACTTCCTTCCAAGACACTCAAAGAAACAGCCCTTTATTTCTCGGGAAAATATGAAAAAGGACTCTTTGGAGTCGATCGAGATCTGCAGCATGAAGCATCTGTCGAAGACTTCATGTTCCGAAAAAATTACGTCTCCGATACAGCCGCTAAAGAGATCCAAGACAATTTAAAACGTCATGGTGTCACGATCTTCAAAGGAACAGCTTCCTTTGAAGATCCCCATACAATTCGGATCAAGGGGCCAGACGCCCAAACCATCAAAGGGGACTACATCATTATTGCGACAGGCTCTTATCCCTATCATCCATCAAACATCCCCTTTGATGGGAAGCGTATCCACGATTCTGATTCAATCCTGCAGATTACACGTTTTCCTTCTTCCCTCTGCATCGTTGGTGCTGGTGTAATCGGATGTGAATATGCAACGATCTTCTCAACGATGGGGACAAAAGTCTACCTCGTTAATGACAAAGAACACATCCTTCCCCACATCGACCATGAGATCTCAACATCTCTGCTGCTACAAATGCAAGCTGGGGGGATTGAAATCCTGTTCAATACCAGCATTGCTTCGATTACTCCGCCTCAAACAGATAAAGACATGGTTGAAGTCACCTTAAAATCTGGCGAAAAGCGGCGAACTGATATGTTCCTTTACGCAGCAGGGCGCAGCGGTCATATCCAAGAGCTCCAATGCGAACAGATCGGTCTTGAAGTAGGTTCTCGAGAACAAGTGATTGTTGATAAACAATACCGGACAAACATTCCCCACATCTATGCTGTCGGGGATGTCGTAGGATTTCCTGCACTTGCAAGCACAAGCATGGACCAAGGCCGTGTTGCAGTTGCCCATATTTTCCAAACTCAAGATCTGCAGCACCTTCCTAAATATTTCCCTTATGGAATCTACACAATTCCTGAGGTGTCGATGGTCGGTGTGACTGAAGATGAGGCGATGCACAACCAGTTGAATTATATGACTGGCATCGCGCGCTATGCCGATATGCCTCGAGGAAAAATCTTAGGTGCAAAAGCAGGATTTTTGAAGCTTGTTTTCAGCAAAGACGATCTAAGGGTTCTGGGAGTCCACATCATCGGCCATATTGCAACCGAACTAATCCACTATGGTGTCATCCTTGTCGAGGAGAAAAAAAACCTCAACGACATCATCGGTCAAGTTTTTAACTTCCCCACTCTCCACGACCTCTACAAGTATGCTGCATACGACGGCTTAAGCAACTACGCCGGCCACAAAGTCAAGCCCTAGCACAACATTCTAGACATCAACTACCCAAGTAGCAAATTGCTGTCCGTTAAAAATTGACCCAATAGGACTACCCCTTAATGCACTCTGATGCAATATGTACTATCTTTCTGCCAGCTCTTGTACGGCTTTGCTTTTCTTCCAGGGAGCCGGTTTTTTCTATTGCTTCGCCTACCCACCGCGTGACATCGGTTAGCTTTAATGGTCTATCTCTATCCTGACCTTTCTCGCACAATGTCAACACCTCGCCGGCTAAAATAACGACTCCTTCATCTTCGCTGTTTTCTGATTCCTGTCTGCACCGTTTAGTGAAACGATTCAGATTTAATGAGAGACCTTTGATATGCTTTTCTGCCACGCGTTCCGCCTCTTCAATGGCGAATATCTTGTCTTCATATCCCTTAGCACATTTTCCATTATACTCCTCGCTTGATTTTGAGAGTCCGCTTTCTTCTAGCTCATTACTTACTTCCTTCCTCGCCGTCCCTCTTATCCATATTCCAAAATCCCAGGGAGTTAATTTTTCCTTATTTCGTTCCGTTTCTTCACATAACTGAATCACCGCGAAAAATACTGATTTCGTTTTTAAATCGGTTGTCGATTTTACTGATTCTTCGCATTCCTTCTTCAGTGCATTATGGTCCAAGATTGGGTCCTGTATTTTTTTAGAAAAACATCCTATACACATTTTTTTCCTTATGGGTTTTCATAGTTTCTAGCTCGGCGTTTTGTAAAAACATAAAAAATATGAGCCTCTTTACATAAATCGTTCCGCCTACAACAAAACACAACTGGCACGGCTCCAGTTTAACCAAATAGGGCATTAAAGTCCTAGCTACCACAAAAACTTGAAAAACCCACGAAAAAGCACCTCCTCAGAAAAAATTATTTTTTTTTTCCGATTCTTTTGATATGCTCCTCTAGTCAACTTATAATTTTAAGTGGAGACTCAAAATCACAGCACCCCAATCCTCTTCATGAAAAACTTTCTCATAACCCGAGCCGTCTCTATGCTCAAAGCGCGCAAGCCCAACCTGAGCACCCAACAGAGAAAGTTCTTAGTTGTCTCAACAACAGGCCTTGGCGACACCTTATGGGGAACCCCAGCAATCAAAGCCCTGCGCGAAACTTATCCGACATCCTATATCGCCGTCTTGACAAGCTCCATCGGAAAAGAGATCCTGGAGCACAATCGACATATCAATGAACTCTTCGTTGTTTCCGATCCAGCCTTTTTCTCCCTGTTTCCTCTCCATTCCGAGCTTAAGCAGAAAAGGATCACCGACGTTCTCGTCTTTCATACCTCTCAACGCCCTATCCTCCCTTTTGTCGCAACCCTCGGCGCATCAAAGATCATCGGGAGCACCGGACTCCACAAGGGCTTAGATCATTTCCTTACCGACTCTGTCCCGAACGCCTATGTCCATGAAATTGAAAGGCGCCTCCAGCTAGTGGACAAAGTAGGCGCCCAAACGCAAGACGGAGCAATGGACCTCTCTGTCAGCACTGAAGACGAAAAGCTCGCTGAGCTCTTTTTCTTACAACTCCAACTGCCCCCCTCTCTTCCTAAAGTAGCCCTCCACCCTGGAGCAAAAGACCTCTTCAAGCAGTGGCCCCCTGCCCTCTTTATAGAATTGGGCAACCGTTTCGCTCAAGAGCTCGGATACCAGGTCTTTATCACAGGGGCAAAAGGAGAAAAGGATCTTGTCGAATCGATTGCCGCTAAGATTAAAAACGCCATCCCAGTCACGTCGCTCAAACTTCGTCCCTTTGCCGCTTTCCTAAAGCAGATGAAGGTGGTCGTGTCTAATGATACAGGCCCCATGCACGTTGCATTTGCTGTGCAAACACCAACCGTTGCCCTTTTTGCTCCCACTGACCCGAATCTCTGCGGTCCCTATCGGATCAAAACTGCAACCGTTATCGCCAAAGAACGGACATGCGCCCCGTGCCTTAAAAAAAGATGCGCAGAGCCATTTTGCTTACTTCAAATCAGCGTCCAGGAGGTGTTTGACGCAGTCTTAAAATTGCCCCTATTACCCATATCACCATAAAAACTTAACTAGACACCTTGCTGAATGACCTCAAAGCCTAAAGTAGCGATCATCATCCTCAACTGGAACGGGAAGCAGGACACCCTTACCTGCTTAGATTCAGTTGCCGCAATCGACTACCCAAACTCGACTACAATCGTCATCGACAACGGCTCCACCGATGGATCTGCAGAAACGATCCGCTCTCGGTTTCCCGAAATAGCCCTCATTAAAAACGCGGAGAACTTAGGTTTTGCTGAAGGGAACAATGTGGGGATCCGTTTTGCACTTAAGAACGACGCAGAGATCATCCTCCTTCTCAACAACGACACCGTCGTCGATCCCGATCTGCTCAATGCATTTACAGAGTGCTTTAAAGAGCATCGCGAAGCTGGGATCCTAGGCGCCAAGATCTGCCTCTTTGACCAAAGAGACACGCTTGATCATTGGGGGGGAATGTGGAACCCTAAAACTGGACAGTTTGACCTTGTCGGGCTGCGCCATCAAGAAAAAGTAGAAGGCCTGTCAGGCCCTCAACCGATCGACTATGTGTGCGGTGCAGCCCTCATTGCCCGTCGGGCCGTTTGGGAAAAGGTCGGCCTTCTCGAACCGAAATTTTTTCTTATCTGGGAAGAGTCTGATTTCTGCCTCCGAGCTAAAAAAGCAGGTTTTGCTACCCTGACATGCCCGCAAGCTCGAATCTACCACAAAGTCTCCGCTTCTTTCATCAGCAAGCCCCACTCCACCTATTTTTGGTGGCGCAACCGCCTCCTTTGGATCGAACGGAACTGCTCGAAAAAAGAGCTCGCTAAGCTCTATTGGAACGCTCTTCTTCCCGATATTGCCCATCTTCTCAAAATCCGACTGCTTAAAACAGCGCAGCTTGCAATCCGCAAAAAGCTCCGCCCTAATCAAGACTACCAAAAGCAGGAAGAAAAATTGCTCAAGAACAAAGCCGCCGTCCAAGGAATAATCGACTATGCCCGACGCCGCTTCGGCAATGCGCCCTCTTGGCTATTCAAAAAATGAAGCCTTGCCAGCTATCCAACCAAAGAAATGATTGAGTTTGACGCGCCAGGGAAAAATTGATATAAAGGGAATAGCCAGCTGAATTTTCAACACGAAGATCATTTATGATGCACTCCGTCTTCCGTTCTATTAAACGCCTCTTTGTTACCATGTCAGCCTTTGCCTCCCTATTTTTTCTTTCCGGATGCGAAAATAACATGGTGATCATCAATGATGTCAACGAGAGGGATGCCAACGAGATCGTCGTGTTCTTAGCAAGTAAAGGGATCCCTGCTGACAAAACACCGTCGGCCAGCTCAAGTCCGGCTGGCGCTTCTGCAATCCCTAAGTGGAGTATTGCAGTACCTCCGAGCCAAGCCACTGATGCAATGGCCATTTTAAATCAAAACGGCCTGCCCCGCCAGCAAGGGACCAACCTCCTTGACCTCTTTGCCAAATCGGGTTTAATGTCTTCCGATAAAGAGGAGACAATCCGCTACCAAGCAGGACTTGCCCAGCAAATCGCGAATATGATCCGTAAAATCGATGGTGTCATTGATGCCGATGTCCAGCTCTCTTTTCCTCAGGAAGCTCAAACTTCAATGATGCCGGGTACAACAGCTGCTCCTGTCCAACGAATCACGGCTTCTGTCTATGTGAAACACCAAGGGATCCTCGATGACCCCAACAGCCACCTGATCACGAAAATCAAACGCCTTGTCTCAGGAAGCGTTACAGGACTTGATGTCAATGATGTAACGGTTATTTCTGATCGATCACGGTTCACCGATATCACCTTAACGCCGCAAATTGAGGCTTTAGAAGCCAAGACCAAAGAATATGTGAGCATTTGGTCGATTGTTATGAGCAAAACTTCTGCAGGAAGGTTCCGCTTTATCTTTTTCCTACTCACAGTTTTTACCCTCCTCTTTGCAATGCTCCTTGGCTGGATGATATGGAAATTTTATCCGATTTTAAGGAGGCGCGGAGGGATTAGAACTCTATTAAACCATATCCCTATACAAGATCAGGAAGGAACAACAGAAACTCAGCCTAAAGAGGACGGCAAAAAATAGCCGCTTTTTGCGCTTTGTGAGATACCAACATGGATAATACTGCTGCGATTGTTTGCCACGCTTTTTTAAAAAAATGCTCTCCCGAGCAGCAGAGCACCCTTTTAAAGTATTTGCCTATTGCAGAAGCTAAGCAAATCCGCGAACTGGGAGCCACCTTGGGCGATCCGTCCAAAGGCTTTTCCTTCTGCGATGAGGAGCTCTTCCGGATCCATTATTCCTGGTTTGCTCCCTACCTACGCTCCCTGCTCGAGTCAGATATCCGCCTCTTTCTCAGCTGCTTGCATCCGAACCAGCAGAAAGGACTCAAAACACTGCTCCTCTTTTCGAACCAGCTCCCCGAAATTTCCTTGATGGCTTCACAGTTTCTCAGACAAACTCTGTTTGATCGGATCGCCCCCCCCCAACTTTTACCCGTTGCCTGTTTGCCAGGAAGCCGTCTGAATCCTCTTCTTGAATTGGACAAACAAGGATGGTCTTCTCTGATCGATCTCATCAGCATGCACGATCTTTCTATTGAGATCCGGCACATTATTGATACTGCTAAATTAAAGCAAATTTATGCCCTCCTTTCAAAACCCCAGCAAGCTTATCTGAAAACGTTGACCCACAAGAAAGAGCCCATTGCTTTTAAAAAACTAGGAATTGCAATCTGGAGTGGAGACGCAGAGGCTCTGAAACACGGTCTTTTTCAGCGGGGAATCAACCGGATCGCTAAGGCGCTCTATGGACACCACGCAAGCCTGATTTGGTACGTCAGCCATCATCTGGATATTGAGAAGGGAAATGCTCTACTCAAGCTATGCACCCCCCTTGACCATCCCCGCGCGGCGCCTCTTCTTATCGATCAAGTGGTCGACTTAAGTCAATCGATCAACACCCACACCCCGGTATAATCCTATGAAACTCTTCTCATTGATCTACCAAGGAGAAATCCATCCTTCAACAGATGACAAGCTGATCCCTGGACAAGACTTTAGCACATTAATGACCGCAGAAGAGGTTCTGGAGCGAGCTAAAGAGGATGCTGCACAATACCGAAAGCAAGTCGATACAGAGTGCGCAGCTCTTCGGGAAAAAGCAAAAAAAGAAGGCTTCGAGGAAGGCCTTTCCCAGTTCAATGAACACCTGATTTCTTTTGAACGCACCCTCCGCCACTTGCGGATCGAACTGCAAAAGCAGATCCTTCCTTTGGCTTTAAAAGCAGCCAAAAAAATCGTCAGCAAAGAGCTGGAAATCCATCCTGATGCAATCGTTGAGATCGTCATCGCCGCTTTAGCCCCCGTGACACAAAACCACCGGTTCAATATCTATGTGAATAAAACGGACAAAGAGACCCTAGAGACCAATAAGCCAAAGATCAAGTCAATCCTCGAACAGCTACAAACCCTCTCTATTCAAGAAAGAGGCGACGTCTCGCCTGGAGGCTGCATCATTGAAACAGAAAGCGGCATCATTAATTCGAGCATTGAAAACCAATGGCGGGCCTTAGAAGCCGCCTTTGAAAAATACATGAAGCTTGATTGAATGAGGAGTTTTACTTGTCATTCAGTCTATAGTTGACATTAACGCGTCTCTAAACAAAAATTGCTTACTAACTTCTCCTGTATTTAAATCCCATCGATGTACTAAAGTCGTGATAAACCCCAGATTCCAATGCTTCAAAAGACTTTTGACTTGATCAAGCGTCACAAAATCCACTTCGTGCTTTTGCTCGTCCTTTTTTTTGTCGGCGCTGGATGCGACTGCCTGTTCTCCCAAGAATCGATACCCATCGTTTCTAACACACCCCCACCCCAAATCCCTTCGAGCGGGCAGCCTCACCCATCAATAGTCCAACAGCTTTCTGCAATCACCATTCTTTCGCTACTTCCCTATGCGATAATGCTCCTCACATCCTACATCAAGATCGTCATTGTCCTCTCTCTTTTGCGTAATGCTTTAGGCGTTCAGCAATCTCCGCCTAATCAGATCATCTCAGGTATTGCCCTTTTCATGTCGGTCTACGTGATGTTTCCAACCTGTTTGGCCATGTATCAAGCAGCTGAAGAGTTCATCAGCAAAGAACCTCCCCAAGAGCTGTTTTCAGCCCAAAGCGCCGACTATATTGTTAAAATCGTTAACATCACCAAAGAGCCGCTAAAAACTTTTTTGATCCGCAACACATCGAATAAGCACATTTCTGGTTTTTATCAACTCGCTTACCGCTCCTTTCCAGACCCGTACAAAAAATCATTAATACCCACGGATTTTATCGTCGTAATCCCTTCGTTCATTACAACGCAGCTCAAAGCGGCCTTTGAAGTCGGGGTCTTAATCTACCTGCCTTTTTTTGTGATCGATCTAGTTACAGCAAACATCTTGCTTGCGATGGGCATGATGATGCTATCACCGCTGACCATCGCCCTTCCGCTTAAACTATTGTTAATTGTGATGGTCGATGGCTGGACGTTAATCATTCAAGGGCTCGTTTTATCCTTCAAATAGGATGGATACATGTATAGTACAGAAATCTATCAGCTTTCTTACCAGTCTCTTTTTATGATCCTGCTGCTATCCGGGCCGCCTATCCTGATTAGTACAATGCTCGGTCTTTTTGTTGCGATCTTCCAGGCAGCAACGCAAATTCAGGAGCAAACCCTATCATTCATGGTGAAGCTCTTCGCCGTTATTTTGAGCCTTCTATTCATGGGAGGATGGCTCTCTGCCCAAATCATGCAGTTTACCAACAACATTTTTACGAACTTCCCGAAATGGGTCTCTTAACGAATGAGCCCGACTGAAAGCTACTTTTCGTTTTATTCTCAACTGACCGGCTATGCTCCTTTTTCCATGCTTTCTCTTTTTCTATTGGGGATGGCACGCATGATGCCCATCTTAGCTGCAGCCCCCTTTTTTGGCTCCAAGGTCCCATCTCCCATCAAGATAGGTCTTCTGGTTACCTTGACAGTCGCTTTCCTTCCTCAGATCGTGATGACTAGTACAACAATGGTCGACTTTAACACCACTTACATCTTGCTTCTTTTTAAAGAGTTTTTTATAGGAATGTTCCTGGCTTTTTTTGCGGGAATTCCTTTTATGGTTGCCGAATCGTCAGGTATATTAATCGACTTCCTCCGCGGAGCCTCTTCCTTGCAGATCACCGATCCTTCGACACAAAGCCAATCCTCTGACGTCGGTATTTTTTATAACCAAATCATGATCGTAATTTTCTATCAGATCGGAGGCCCCTTTCTCTTTTTTGATGCCGTCCTGACCTCGTTTGAAATCGTCCCTGCAGACGCATGGATCCACCCCACATTTTTTAATGCTAAAAATCCCCTTTGGGTCCTCGTTGCTGGAGGTATAGGTAAACTATTTTCCGTAGCAATCCAGCTGGCGGCCCCTTCTCTGCTTGCGATTTTGATGACCGAACTGTTCTTAGGTATTGCCAACCGCCTTGCTCCCCAAGTGCAAATTGTGTTCCTTGGCATGTCGCTAAAATCATTAGCTGGCCTCGCCCTATTATGCATTGCTTGGTTTTTCATCTGCCAGCAAATGGGAAAAGAAGCGCTGTACTGGCTCGAAACGGTCAATAAGGTCTTGCCAAATCTAGCCGCTTAGAGATTAAAACAGCTTCATAGAATTTGAGCAGGAAAGAGCGAAAGCGCTTTCTTATCTTGCTACACTGCGTGCACGAATTTCTGGTTGACGGAATCACTCAATCATTTTACAGTGAATTCACTTAAAGCGACGAAACTATCGTGCATCTACAATCGTAGATATCTCGACGGTCTTCTGAGCGGTTTTTTGAAGTGCCGCACGCCACTGTACTCCAAAAAACCCTTCAGAAATCGTCATAACTATATTTCGCCGTATTACTAAAAAATCGATCCAAAATCGGGGGGATCATTATGCAACGCCATCTAAAAAAAATGTGGCCTCCAGCTGCTGCATCGCTTGTAGCATTTACAAGCTTTTCATTTGCTGAAGGCGATAATGCGCAAATGCGCAATTTAGAAAATCGTGTGACCGCTTTAGAGCAACGCCGGGGAGCAAATGGTGTAATCAACCCTCCAGGCAGACCTCAAGTGCGCAATGGCGCAGACCTTTTCATCACTGCCGATGCTCTCTATTGGGTTGCCCACGAAGATGGCCTTCCATTATTCGTTGAGAATAAAGGACAAGGCTTTGATTCGAACCTCCATAATGCAAAAGCAAAAGGGTTGCACTGGGATTGGGACTGGGGCTTCCGCTTCGGCCTTGGCTACGATATGCCGCACGATGGTTGGGACCTAGGGCTCAAGTGGATGCGGGTCTACGGCCGAGCCCATGAACATCAACATGCCCACGGCAATGACGCCCTATGGGCATCGCTAACAACGGGAACAGATCCTTTTACAGAATGTCGTGCTCATTGGAAACTGCAACTCAACCAAATCGATTTAGAAATGGGCCGCGAATTTTTTGTGAGCAAGTGGCTGACACTCCGCCCACATTTTGGTCTGCGCACAGACTGGGTCCATCAAAAGCTTGACGTTCACTACAATTATTTTCGGGGACTTTCTCAACAAAATCACAAATTGGATCTGCGCAACCATTTCTGGGGCCTTGGGCTTGCAGCAGGTTTAGACACCCAATGGGGGCTTGGCGGCGGCTGGAGCATTTACGGCAATGGAACATTTGCCATTCTCTATGGGTTCCACGAACTCGACAGAAAAGATAAACTCGAAGTTGTCAATTTCAATTTTGTTAATATGGACTACAGCTATCGCGTCTCTCGGGCCGTCGGAGATCTTCAACTCGGTCTACGATGGGATGCGATGTTTGCCAAAGACCGGTTCCATTTTGGAATTCAAGCGGGATGGGAGCACCACATCTACTTTTCCCAGAACCAATTCCCTCGCTTTGTCGATGATACAGCCCTTGGCAACTTTGTTGCAAACCAAGGCGATCTGACCTTTCAAGGCTGGACGCTTTCTGCCCGATTTGACTTTTAATGGGACGAATAAACTTATTGCTTAAAGACCATCAACTTGGTCCAAACATTTTAACCTCATATTTTTAGAACCTTGGAACACCATGAAGCACAATTTTTTAAAGTACCTACTGCCAACAACAGCGTCACTCGTTGCTTTCACCAGCATCTCTTTTGCTGACGTTGAAAATGCGCAAATGCGCAACTTAGAGAACCGCGTTTCCTCTCTTGAGCAGCGACGTGGTGCAACGGGCGTCATCAATCCACCAGCATACCCTCAAATTAAAAATGGCGCTGACTTATTTGTTACCGGTGATCTGCTCTACTGGCAAGCCCATGAAGACGGACTTCCCTTGTTCGTTAAAAACGACAACTTTAATACCAACCTCAACCACTCTACAGCGGAGGGATTGCGTTGGGATTGGAACTTTGGGTGGCGCTTCGCTTTAGGCTATAACACAGGACATGATGGTTGGGACATTTCTGCAACGTGGCTCCACTTCAATACGGAAGCAAACAAGCACGAAAAAGCTCACAATAGTGAGGTCCTGTGGCCATCTCTTTCGCATCCAGCTGAAGAAGTTCCGGGCGGACCATTAATTGGCGCCGGCCCCTTCCAAAAGGCAAAGGCCCATTGGGCAATGAACCTGAACCAGATCGATCTTGATCTCGGCCGCGAGTTCTACGTCAGCAAATGGCTAACGCTAAGACCTCATTTAGGCCTCCGTACTGCTTGGGTCCGTCAGCACCTCAAAGTGCACTATAATCGTTTGAGCGATGGAGCTGGAAGTTTTTCATCCGGCATCGATGATCACATTAAAATGGAAACCAGTTTCTGGGGCATAGGCCTTGAATCTGGCATCAACACCCAGTGGGGGCTCGGCCGGGGATGGAGCATTTATGGCGATGCCGGATTTGCATTCCTTTATGGATTCCACGAACCAGACCGCAAAGACGAAGTTCGCTTTGGCATTGAATTGGATTGGGTCAATATGGATTGGTCATCCCGCACAACCCGTGCAATTGCCGATTTAGGATTGGGACTTCGTTTCGATTCTTGGACAAATGATGAGAGGATCCACTTCCGCATCCAAGCGGGATGGGAGCATCACATCTACTTTAGCCAAAATCAATTCGCCCGATTCGTCGATGACGTTGCCATTGGCAACTTCATTGGCAACCAAGGAGATCTGACTCTCCAAGGTTGGACATTGTCTGCCCGTTTAGACTTCTAATCGCTTTTCCTAAAGCCTCTTGCCTTATTGGCGGGAGGCTTTTTATCTCAGATGTGTTCAAGAGGGTGAGCTTATACCATTAGTAAAAAATAAAGTCATAAGTTAGCCCAAGATCTGGAACATAGATTTTTCACTCTATTTGGAATGTCAACAAATGCATTCCATGCATCACAGCAAGCAGCCATAATAGCATTATAGTAATTTAAATTTAGATTTTTAATCAGAGATGTGTATGATCATTAGGATGA
>CAZOKX010000008.1:0-51646 GCA_964580785.1 uncultured bacterium | reverse complement strand
GAAATCTGATCCTGAAGCCCAAGAAGACTTTAAAAAAAATTCGAAGAAAAAGTAGTCGCGGTAACGCCGGAAGGAGTTCCACCAGAAAATATCGAAATTTGATTCGTACAAACATATTTTGGACAATTGTTGTGATGCCTGGAATGCCTTTACCTCCACGGCCGGTGCCGTCCGCCAGCTATGCACTAGAGAGTGGGCAAAAGCTAAAAGTTATTTGTAATAAATGGTATTAATGGCCTTCGCGCGCGCGGCTTGGAAACGATTAGGGATTAAAATTGGAAAAAGGCCCGAATGTCCTGTTACCCGGAAATCAGCTAAAAAAGAAGGTTATGATTTGGCAAAACCAAAAAGGGTTATTTCTAAGGAAAAAAGGTCTCAAGCAGCAAAACACCTACGGATGCTTCGAATTTGGCCAAAAAATCGGCCTCCTTCTATCTGATGTTTGAGCTTTTTTGAGCCTATCTATTTTGAATGGGTTTTGCGTTTCTTAGGCGCAAAATTAGTCCAAACTCCAGTAATGTAGGCCATTTAATAGTTCAGTATAGTTCTTAAATAGCTCTTCATCATAGTCCTGGAGCCAATCGGCCAAAATCGATGTGATCTGAGAAACCTGTGCTTTTAGATCCAAGAAATGATTTGATGTGTTTGCATTTACAAATCGTCCGACGTCGATGTAGACCACACGGTTCCCATCCCAACCATAGTTTTTGGCTAGTACAGGGTCGTTATCGACAATGCCCTCTTGATAACGCTCTGCAATACAATTGAGAAGCGAAGAGACCACCGCTCGAATCCCTCTTCGGTCGTTATTGGAGCGCATCGTTTCTAATGTGTCAAAAATCAATGTGAACCGTTTTTGCAAAATAAAGGAAAGCTGGTCCAGAGGAACGCGGTAGAGGTTGCCCGTATAGTCGATCAAATGGATGTGAGGATATCCTGACGAGCTCCTGTTGAGGTGGATCCATTCTACCCCAGTTTCATTAGTAAGCTTTTCAAAGGCGATCTGATAGCTGTTGAAAGACAACTCAAGTTTTTTTTGATTATAGGCCATGATCTTCTGGCGGGCAGAGCTAAAGTGGTAGGAAAGGGGATGATTGAGCCATGGGAAAATACGCATGTGGGAAGGGAATCGATAGAATTTGATTACGTGTTTGTTATCTTTGCTTGCAAAAACATAGGATTGGTGTCCTTTGGCTAGGTAATAGAAAGGCTGGTTTAGCGCTTGTTGGAGCTCCGGCGTGAGCGGGGCTTCGATTTCCCATTGTTCTTGAAAAGGAACTTGTCCCAAGATGGTTCTAAGACAAAAGCTATCGTTTTGTTTGAGAAAATGCCTGTCCAATTGAAATAGAGCTGCAGCAAATAGTAGAAGGAAAGTTAATAGAAAATGCATTTAATTTTTTTTAATTTAGGCATAAGAAATGAGGCTTGAAGGTTATTTTGCAGCGATGTGTTCATGGCCTCTGAAGTCCTGCACCAGATCGATATCTTCGAAATAAATATCGCCGATTGGGGAGAGCCCAACATCATTTAAGTAGGGTTGGACCATATAGGAAAATTCCCAATGGTAGATGGGTGCGATCGGCATTTCATTCAAGAAAATCTCTTCGGCTTTCTCTAATGTTGCAAGGCGGTCGACCCCTATTTCAAGGGCTGATTGATCGAGTAGCCTGGTAAACTCAGCGTTTTCCCATTGTGAATAATTTTTTGCATTATGTTTGTATTTAAAACGCTCGAAAATATTCATTTGGTCGCTGTATTGAGCTACACATAAAGACTGGGCAATTAGATAGTCCCTCTTTGTCAGCTTATCCATAAAGACTTTATTTTCGATTCCTTCCAACTTGATTTTGAGCCCTAGGACCTTTGCAACTTGTTGCTGGATAGCTTGTGCAAGCTTAATATTAAGATCGTTGGTTGTGTAGTGATAGGTCATTTCTTTAAGATCTTCTTCACACATTCCAAGTTCATTAAGTCCAAGTTGGAATAGCATTCGTGCCGTTTCCACATCATGGTCTTTAAAAAACTCACGATTCCGGTTATTTTTCAGAATGGGGGGGATGGCATTTGTTGCAATCTGCTCATTGAGTTGGGTGATGTTCTCAACAATTTCTTCGCGGTTAATGGCCATGGCAAAAGCCTTGCGGACATTTGCATTGGAAAAGGGGACCATTTGTGTATTGAAAGAGACCATTGTCGTCCCTGCAATTGGCTTTTTCTTTAACTTTCCTTGTTTGTTCAAATTGGGAAGGGCGTCAACAGGGAGGGGGGAAAGCGGGTTTCCAATGATATCGAGCTCTCCGTTTTCAAACATATGCAACGCTGTCATCGCATTATCGATCATGCTTAAATGGATTGTATCAGCCACAACTCTTTCTTTTCTCCAATACATCGGATTCCTTTCAACAATAATCTCGTTGTTATGTTTCCATCTAATGAGACGGTAAGGGCCATTGGAAACAAAATGTTCTCCTGCCTCATAGGCCCAATTAGGGTCTGCTTCATCAATTTGTTTATTAACGGGAAAAAAGACGCAAAAGGAAATCAGATCTAAAAAATAGGGGGTCGGATTTTCGAGTGTTATGACAAGTGTTTTAGCATCTGTTGCTTTGATTCCGACGTCCGAAAGGGGAATCTCACCTTTTTTTGCTGCTTCTGCATTAATAATAGGATATAACAGATGGGCATTAACGGAAGGGAACATCGGATCCAGGATATCTTTCCATGACTTTTCAAAATCTGCAGCAGTAACAGGATCACCATTTGACCATTTGGAGTTGCGAAGATGGAAAGTATAGACTTTACCATCAGGCGAAACCTCAATCGATTCTGCTTGAGCCAGAGATAGAGTGCCGTTTTCATTTAGCTTAATCAGTCCTTCAAATAAAAGGAAGTGCATATGGGAGGAGATGATGTCGCCGCCTTTGCGGGGATCCATTGTGGCAGGCTCGTGGGATAAATTGAGGCGGAGCTGTTCAATTTTGATCGGCTGGAGGGCAGCGGGTTTCGGTGAGTTCTGTTGGCAGGACGTTCCAAACAACAAGATTGTAATTGAAAATAGCAGGTGTGGTAACGTTTTGATTAGATCCATCGAAAAAAATCCCGTTTAGCTAAAAAACATATGGAACAACTGAATTATTTGTAAATCGGAAAATAGTCCTATGTCTTCATCATTCTATGCTCTAGCGCATACGCCCACTCCTCTATTAAATACACCTGATTTTTGCGCTTTGTTTGGAGGGGATTCCGGAACAGAAATTCCCTTGGACTCCCAGCATTTGCTCAGATCGGTTGAAAGTATTGCTTTCCCCGGATCGAAGTTTACTGTTTTCGAGCAGGTCTCGGAGCACATCGTTTGCGCTGCAACTCAAGAATATCAAGGCCAAGAAGTCTTTGTGGACAAGCGGTTTTTAACGCGAGTTGATGAAGAACCTGCGGAAAGGAAGCGATCTTTCCCAAGTATCCCGGATCTTATTCACGGATTAGAATCTTTAGTTGGAACGCGCTACATCTGGGGAGGCAATTGGCCTAATGGTATCCCATCGCTCTTACGCTATTATCCACCGCAAATCGAACTTGCTCGGCTTGATCCCCTCGTTGCTGATACGTGGCAGCTTAAGGGGGTTGACTGCTCCGGCCTCTTATACTACGTCACGAATGGAGCAACTCCGCGCAACACCTCTTCTTTGGTGAATTTTGGCAGAGCTCTTTCTATTGAAGGAAAACAACCGGACGAGATTGTTGGCCAACTCAATAACCTTGACCTAATCGTATGGGATGGTCACGTCATTACGGTCGTTAATGAAAAGTCGATTGAAAGTTTTGTAGGAAAAGGGGTCATTCAATGTTTGCTCAAGGAACGGATCAAAGATTTGGTGCACGATAAAAAACGTGTTCCTGTCGATGATTATGGAAAAGCTGCAGACATCGGGGACAGGTTTGTCGTGCGGAGGTGGCATCCTGATAACATTTGAAAAAACCAGGAAAAGGACTTTGGCATTGCCAAAGTCCTTGAAGCTTTTAATAGGGAGGCTAGTCTTTCATCGTTAACAAGAACTCAACGTTACTATTAGCCTTCTTGAGGCGCCCAACGAGAAGATTCATTGCATCTAGAGGAGCTAAGTCCGCAAGAGCTTGACGCATGAGGTAGATCTTGTCGAGCTCATCAGGATGGAAGAGCAGCTCTTCTTTGCGCGTGCCGCTCTTGATGATGTCGATCGCAGGGAAGACTCTTCGGTCAGCTAATCTGCGGTCTAGGACGAGCTCCATGTTGCCCGTTCCTTTAAACTCTTCAAAGATCACCTCGTCCATACGAGAGCCTGTATCGATCAGCGCCGTAGCGATAATGGTCAGCGAACCGCCTTCTTCGATATTGCGCGCCGCGCCAAAGAAGCGCTTCGGTTTGTGCATGGCATTCGCATCGACACCGCCGCTAAGGATTTTTCCAGAGTGGGGTTGGACAGTGTTGTAGGCTCTGGCAAGGCGGGTCAGGTTATCCAAGAGGATCACAACATCGTGGCCATATTCGACAAGGCGCCTAGCTTTTTCAATTGCCATTTCAGCAACCTGTACGTGGCGTTCTGGGGGTTCATCAAATGTCGAGGAAACAACTTCTCCTTTGACGCTGCGGACCATGTCGGTTACCTCTTCTGGACGCTCATCAATCAGAAGAACGATCAGTACTACTTCAGGGTGGTTCGTCGAGATCGCGTTAGCGATGTTCTGCATAATGATTGTTTTGCCAGAGCGAGGAGGAGCGACGATCAGAGCGCGTTGTCCTTTACCGATTGGCGCTGTGAGGTCGAGGACTCGCGTCGTCATCCGCTCTTTTGTTGTTTCCATGACAAGGCGTGAGCTAGGATAGAGCGGTGTGAGGTTCTCGAACAGGACCCGTTCGCGAGCCCTTTCTGGTGGCTTATTATTGATTTTGTCAACTTTCAGGAGAGCAAAATATTTTTCTTTATCTTTAGGAGAGCGGATTGTTCCGTAAACGGTGTCCCCTTTTTTCAGGTCGAATCGGCGGATTTGCGCAGGAGAGACATAAATATCTTCGGCAGAAGGGAGGTAGTTGTAGTTAGGAGACCGTAAGAATCCGAACCCGTCAGGTAAAACTTCAAGGACGCCTTCGCCAACGAGGACTTGATCTGGCCTTTCCGATAAATATTTGACCGTTTCAAAAACAATTTGCGATTTTGTGAGGGCACCAAGATTTTTTAGACCGAGATTGCGCGCAAAAAGAGCGAGCTGGTCGATGTTCATCCTTTGCAGATCGGCGATTTTAGTGATGGCTTCAGGTGGATGCGATTGTTGTGCTTCAGGAGGGGTCAAAGGGAATTTTTCATATTTCGGTTCTTGCGTTTCTTGTGTGGTGTCTTCTCGATTCATTTAGAAAGAGACTCCTTGTTGGAAACCTTGCAACAGATCAAACGCTCTTTCTCCTACTTAGGAAAATGGGGATCTGATGTGGGTTTTGTTAATTGTGAATAGATAACTGCAATATTTTGTTTAAGCTCATCGATAGAGCCGTTGTTTTCGATTAAAACTTGCGCCCTAGCCGCTTTGTGTATTGGGGATAGCTGTCTGTTCATGCGTCTGTCAAACTCAAAGCCTTCTTGTTCCTGGCGCTCTTTAAATCGCTGGCGGCAGACATTCGGATCGGCCATGACGGCAATAATAACATCGTAAAAATCTTCCGATTTGCTTTCATAAAGTAGTGGAATTTCAGCAACAAACAGAGAGTAGTCTTGCTTGTTTTGGATTTCTAGATACTTTGCTTTAATTTCATCAAACACAGCTGGGTGTAGAATCTTTTCAAGGGCTCTCAAAGAATCCGGATCAGAAAAAACCTTATCAGCAATTTTTTTGCGATCGAACTCGCAATCGCGGACGATATCTGAACCTAACAGGCTAATAATCTGTTGACCGACAGCAGTGCCTGGAGATAACAGCTGGTGAACAATCGCATCGGCACTTATAACGTAACAGCCCAGCTCTTTAAAGAGATGGCAAACCGTGCTTTTGCCACACGATAACCCACCTGTTACGGCAACTTTCTTCAAGGTTAACATTCTCCCCAATTTTTTCCAATGGAAATGTCAACGATGAGAGGGACCGAAAGGGGCATCACATTTTCCATAATGTGCTTCACTTTTTTAGCTAATTTATCCGCTTGATCATCAGGAACTTCAAAGAGGAGTTCATCATGAATCTGAAGTATCATAGTCCCAAGGTTAAGCTCTGTTTTCAATAGCGCGTCGACAGCAAGCATTGCCAGTTTGATCAGGTCGGCAGCGGTTCCCTGAAGGGGGGTATTGACTGCTAGGCGCTCGGCTTGCGCTCGGATCATTGGATTTTTGCTGTGAATATTTGGAATAGGGCGCCGCCTCCCAGTGAGCGTGATTGCACGTCCTGTTTGGCGCGCGTTATCTTTGCAAGAGTCGAGAAATTCTTTGATTTTTTTATAGCGTTGAAAGTAGGTCTCGATGAATCTGGCAGCTTCCTTGAACTCGATGCCAAGTTCTTGAGAAAGGCCGTATGCCTGCTGCCCATAAATGATGCCGAAGTTGACTGCTTTGGACTGGTAGCGCATCTGAGGGGTTACTTTGTCCAGAGGTACATCGAAAACCAAGGAAGCCGTGTAGGCATGGATATCTTCTCCTGCTTCAAACGCGGCGATCAGGCCAGGATCTTGAGATAGGTGGGCAAGCAAACGGAGTTCGACCTGCGAGTAATCGGCCGATATGAAGCTATGGTCGGCCTTTTGAGGTTTAAAGGCCTCGCGGATTTTTTTCCCGGCTTCTGTGCGCACAGGAATGTTCTGCAGGTTGGGATCTTGGCAAGATAACCGCCCTGTTGCAGCAATTGATTGATTAAAGGTGCAGTGGATCCGGTGTGTTTTTGGAAGAATCTGTTCCGGTAGCGCATTGACATACGTCGAGCGGAGTTTTTCTAGCGTCCGGTACTCTAAAATTTTTTTGACAATGGGATTTGATCCTTGGAGCGATTCAAGGACGTCGGCTGCTGTCGAATACCCCGTTGTTGTTTTTTTAGGGGGCTTAATTCCCATTTTTTCAAATAGAATGGCACTCAGCTGTTTGGGTGAATTGATGTTAAATGTCTCTCCCGAGGCTTCGTAGATCTGCTTTTCAAGACGGTACAGTTCATGGCTTAACTCATGGGACATTTTTTCTAATTTGTTCACATCGACAAAGATACCCGCTCTTTCCATCCTAAAGAGGACGGAAATTAAGGGGATTTCGATTGTCTCAAATAAAGAAGATAGTTCCATTTCTTCAAGCTTTTTTTGAAACAGTGCTTTTAAACGGAGCGTATAGTCGACATCTTCACAGCAATAGGTGGACACGTCTTCAATGGGAACCTCGTTCATCGTAATCTGTTTTTTTCCTTTGCCAAGCAGCTGATCGATTGGAATTTTTACCTTATTGAAGTGTTCTAATGCCAGTTCATCGAGGTTATGCCGTTGGACGTGAGGATTGATCAGATAAGAAGCTAATAAAGTATCAAATCCCACTGAAGAAAGGTCGATCCCAACATTTGCCAAGACATGCATATCGTACTTGATGTTATGTCCGATGAAGGAGATCGCTGGATTCTCTAGCAACGGCTTAATCAGATGGATCACCTTCCCCCGTTTGATCTTTCCATTAAGAGGGATGTAGTAAGCAGTTCCATGGGAGGCTCCAAGCCCTAGGCCCACAAGCTGGGCTGACATCGGTTTGACACTGGTTGTTTCCGTGTCCACGCAGATCTCTTTTTCCGAGGCAAGAGAATCGATGAGGCCTGCAAGGGAAAATTCGTCATTAATGAGTTGATAAGAGACCTGTCGATCAATTCCTACAGGATCCTTTGTTGTTGGAGAAGATGGAGCTTGCGGAGCGCTGAGCTCGCGCAATAGAGAAAGGAAATGCATTTCATGATAAAAAGCTTCGACGCGCGGAAGATCGGGGGTTTTCAGATGGTAAAACAGTTCTTCTTTCGGGACATCCAGATCGGTCTGTATCGTAGCAAGATGTTTGCTAAGTAGAGCGATTTCTTGGCCCTTAATAACCACTTCTCGTTTCTTTCCAGATAGCTGGTCAGGTTTAGCAAGGATTTTTTCCAATGTTCCAAACTTTTCTAATAGGTTCGCTGCCGTTTTAGGCCCAAAGCCTTCCAATCCAGGGATGTTATCTGATGCATCTCCTACTATTGCTAAATAGTCGATCATTTGCTCCGGCCAAACCCCGAATATCTCTTTAACTTTCTTCCGGTCGACCACCATGTTGTCTTTGTGCGGCTGTAACAGTTTGACTTGATCGTCGACCAATTGGCATAAATCTTTATCACTGGAACACAAAAAAACATTAATCTTTTTTTTTGATGCCCATTTTGCAATGGTCCCCATTGTGTCATCTGCTTCGACCCCGGATAGGGTCAAAGAGGGGATTCCTGCAATTTCACAGAAATATTGGGCTTGGTCTAATTGGGGCGCCAGGTCTTCCGGCATTTCAGGGCGGTGGCCCTTATACTCCTTGTAAATTGCGGTGCGTGATTGCTTATTGTCAGGGCCGTCAAATACACAGATGAAATAATTGGGTGAAAAATCATTAATGATTTTGTAAACGGATCGGATAAATCCATAGAGCGCATTTGTTGAAATCCCTTTTGGATTTGTCATACGACCAATGGCGTAGTAGGAGCGGAATAAGAAATTGACAGCGTCAACAACGTAAAGGGATTGCATACGGGCTCTATAGATTAGAAATCTTCCCCTGGTTAAGGAGAGGAATCAATTAATGGATCTGCCCATAGGGCTGGTGCAAATAAAGAAATTTTCCGCTCAATTCTGAATTCATGTAAGGCCCCATATTAAACTCATGGGTCACTTTGCCTTTGAAAAGAGCTTGGCAGCTGCCGGTTAAGTCGGATAAGAAAGGGTGAGGAGGCGATAGATGGACCACTTGATAAAATTGGTCTTCAGGAATCTGAGCAGCTTTAGCCAAGTCTTTCAAAGCAGCATTGTAATCAGAATTTGCAACATCAATATAACCAAGTGCTTGAGCCTCCACAGAAACATAGATCTGAGCGCCATAATCCTGAATCAGTTTTTGCTTGTCAATCTGTGGGCGTGCTGCAACCACTGTGCTCACGAATTCATCATAAAGAACAGAGGTCACATTGCGCAAGGAAGCGTCTTCGCCAGGAGCCCATTGACGAAAAGGGTTCAGCATATCTTTGTCTTTGCCTTCCGTGATCGTCAAAGAATGGACGCCATACCGCTCCATCAGTCCTGCAAAGTTAAAGGTTGGCCCTAAAATAACTCCAACAGATCCAATAACGCTTGAAGAAGACGCATAAATTCTATCTGCAGAACAAGCGATGTACATGCCGCCAGATGCGCACATCCCATCAATGAATGCGTAGATGGGTACTTTGTATTTTTCCTTATAAGCCACTAACTCTTGGTAGATCCCAACTGAGTCCGTAACAGTGCCGCCTGGGGAATCGATGTACAATAGGAGCGCTTTAACGCGGTTGTTGGACAGAATCCCATCGCGGGAATCAAGGAGCATATTGCTGAATTTCTGGGAAGTCAGTTCTCCTTGGCCGATTACCCCTGAAATGTTCAGTTTTAAAACGGCAGGCGTATTGTGAGGCAGAAGATCGCGGTTTCCATTTGCATCAGCAGCAATCATAAGATCGCTTTTTTCTGGCAAAATGTTGGGGCCCGATATCACCATCAACCCCATGAAGGCAATCGTGATACCGATCAATAATCCTAAAATTGTTGCAAAAGAAGTGCAAAAACTGCGAATGCTAGCAACAAAAATCGACTCTTTGGTAAACTGCATACAATCCTCTGTTCTGTCGTATTGACGAACTAACTTCATGTTAAAAGAGATTCATTTTTTTATACACAAGTAAATTCAAAAATTCGGAATTTAGCGCAGAAGACATCGCTGCGGGTGGGCTTCAAAATAAAAAGGATAGACAAGTAAACTCCGTAATTTTACAACAGCTTTTAAGTGTTGAAATCCGAGGAGCGTGGACATGGAACCGGAAAACTCTGGTGCTAACTTAACATTGGTTTCAAATAACCATCTCTGGCTTATCGAGATCGTCATCGGTTTGTTGACTTTGATCGCTATTAATTTTATTTTTAAAAGAGCTGCCAAGCACATCCGTCATCGTTCGTTATCGATGGCGTATCATTGGAAAGAGAAAATTGCAGAGATCACTTTTTTGCCAGTTACAGTCTTATTATGGGTGTTGGGAGGGGCTTTAGTTCTTGAAGTCCTTAGCAAGCGTTTTGCCTTTGTTTTCTTTGATCAGTATCTAGATGCATTTCGGACATCGTGCATTGTGGGATGCATTACCTGGGTTGTTATGCGGTGGAAGCATCAGTTGCAGATTGCTATTTTAGATACAGAGCGCCATGTTCGTAAAGTCGATGCTTCCTTTATCCATGTCGTAGGAAAGATCTCGACAGTCGTGATCCTCTTGATCGCAGCAATGATTGTTATGCAGGTGTGGGGAGTCAATCTAGGACCCTTGATCGCATTTGGAGGAGTGGGCGCAGCGGCAATTGGCTTTGCAGCAAAAGACGTTATTGCCAATTTCTTTGGCGGACTCATGCTTTACATCACGCGCCCTTTTATGAGCGGCGATTATGTTGTTTTGCCAGATCGTCAATTGGAAGGACATGTCGAGGAAATTGGCTGGTACTTGACCTCGATCCGAGATAAGGAGAAAAGGCCTGTTTATTTGCCCAATGCAATTTTTTCCAGCGCTTTGGTCGTTAATTCTTCTCGAATGACCCATCGCCGAATCTTAGAAAAAATCGGGGTTCGCTATGAAGATTTTCCTAAGATAAAGAGTTTATGCGATGGAATTAGACAGGCGGTCATGGAGCATTCAGCAATTGATTTGCATTTGCCGGTTCTTGTCACCTTTAGCTCCTATAATCAATACACGCTGGACATTGTCCTTGATATCTATACCTTAGCTACCAAGTATGACCATTATCTGGCTGTCAAGCAGGAAATCCTAGTTATTGTCTATGAAGTGGTTAAGGCGAAGGGAGCGGAAGTGCCCTTGCCTACGATGACCATACAAGGGGCGTTAAGTCCTCTTCATAATCGAATATAGTCATTTAAATTGTAAATTTTATTACTCAAGATGTCTCCGAAAATGCGCGGTCGATT
Organism: uncultured bacterium; assembly: GCA_964580785.1. Lineage (GTDB taxonomy): Bacteria > Chlamydiota > Chlamydiia > Chlamydiales > Rhabdochlamydiaceae > Acherontichlamydia. The sequence continues at coordinate 40,445 of CAZOKX010000008.1, read as the reverse complement.
GCATCAGCGAGGTTGATTCCTTTTCTCCTTTTTTAATAATGAAGCCAATCCAATAGCGCATGAGTTCCAACCTCCTTGGTACCTATTTGTCCTGTAAACGGATTTATGTAGTGGTATCCTCCATCTCTCAATTTAGCGTCGAATCGTGGGATATTGGTTCTCGATGCGAGCAGGTTCCGGAGAAGCGCTTTTTTCTCTTTTCTTAGGAACTTTCTGTCGAACGGCTCTTCTTGAATAAGTAGAGTTCTAAAAAGAGTTCAACGAAGGCAAGAAGTCCGAATAGGACAAAAATAAAATAGAAATACCTCGGGAATGAAATTTGAAGGGTAAGGCCTATCAAAGCTAAAAATTGGAGAGCAGTTGTCGCCTTTCCCCAACGAATTGCTTTGCATTCATATGTTTTCCAAAGCCCTGAAAGGCTAAGGTAAATTCCAAAAGCACACAAAAAGAAATCCCGAGAGATCATGGTAAGAGATTGCCAAATTTCAATATTTCCTTCGATCATTAGAACGGTTAGAACAAAGAAAACAAAAAATTTATCCATGGCAGGATCTAAAATTGCCCCGAATTGTGTGACGGCACTTCTCCGTCTAGCCAGGTACCCGTCAATGCTGTCAGTGACCATAGCTAACAAAATTGCTGCAACACGAAAGGACATATTTTCCACTAAAAAGAGGAAAGCTAAGGGGGCTCTTAGAAAAGAAAGTCCATTAGAGATGCTCAACATCGCTTTATCGAATTAGTTCTCGTCTCATTGGATCCATACCAGCTTCAGAGGGCGTCTCTAAGACGGGTCGATCGTATTTTTTTTCTCTTCTTATACCAAATAATGCTAATTACAGTCACACTGAAAGCTGAGAAGATCAAGAGATTAAAAGCCTTTAGATAGTGCCAAATCACCTGATAGTTTTGACCGAAGGTGTAGAAGGCATAGAAAGAGATGCTGCACCACAGAAAGCATGCCAAGGCGTCCATTAAGATGAATCGATAAAAATTGAATTTACTCATGCCCGTTGTCATAAAGATGCAATTGCGGACTCCAAAGGGGATAAATCTTCCTATTAACAGAGTTAAAAGCCCATACTTTTCATAAAAATTCCTCACCTTGTCCATTCTCGCTTGCTTCAATATTTTGGCAAAAAAAGAAAAGCGCTGCAATTGCCCTCCGACGAGTCGTCCCATCCAGTAAGCGCATGAAGCAGAAATATAGCAGCTAAATAGGATGCTTAGGTATAAATGCCAAGTGTGCTGCGGAAGAATTTTAGCTGCGATAAATGCGCTAATAAGAATAAGGATATCAGTGCTAATGGGGATGTTAAAGCCAGCCAAAATAATGGCTGCAAATACGTACCAGTGGGCCTGGTCAGCGTGACGGGTAATGAAGTCGATTAGCGTGTCCATATTAGCGAGATTATAGCACACAACGATGATTTATTTAAAATTAATCCTCTACAATCTTCCTCTAGTTCGAAGTTTTATTGGTTTTTTGTGCGTTTTTGATTTAATTATTTATTGCAAGATGAATTAATGATGGAGAATTATGAAGCGATTAAATTTTTTAGATTCGTGGAGTCAACGTTCAATTAAATTAATTAGTCTTTCCGAGAAAGTTCAAGTTTTTTCTCTGTTTTCTGCACTGCTTCTATCAAGCGTTATCTTGATCGCTGGCCTGGGAAAGATATTTTCTCCAAATGATGACCGTTCCATTTTAGATATGGGGGTCGGTTTTTTTGAAATCGGCCTGATTATTTCCCTGATCCTGTGTCGAAATCAGATCCAGATATGGCTAATTGCTTCGGTGGTGTTTGCGTTGTGGGGTAGTTATTCTTTGTTTTGGTATTTAACGGAGCTTCCTTGTTCTTGCATGGGCGAGTCGATCTACGTACCTCATGGATTTTCCCTTGTTATTGATATTCTGTTTTTTTCTTTGAGTTTTTGCACGGCATATTGGCTTGGTGCTCCTAAAAAAAATTTGACCCTTCTCTTTGTGAATGCATTGATTTTTATGGCTGGGGGTTACGCATTGGCGAAATGGGTTTTTGAATACATTTTGTTAAACTAAACACTTATTGTAAAAGCCTGCACCTATCTTTGTTCTTCGGGGCTTTGAGTCCGCTGGGAGCGGGGGCGTGTCGGGGAAAGCGAACAGGAAGACAGCTTTTTTAGCGGAGGTTTAGGTCGTTTGAGTTGCTGGTTTTTCAAGAGAGGGGTGCAACGAAGGATTTTCATCATCGGGAAGTGCCAGAGTTTCATCGTGGGAGACCAACGCATTGAATTGCTTTCCCAGGGAGCGGACTGCAACTATCCAGCCTCCAATTGCAAAAAGAAGAATAAAAGCGACAATCGGAGTGCTGAGGGCGACTGTCCCAAAGAACATCAATAACCCTTGATGGATGAGCGAGCCTCCTGATTTACCTAGCCGTGATCCTACACCGTCAATAGCAGCTTTTCCTTTGAGTTTGCATTCTTTTGATAGAGGGATAAACGCAAGTTCTTTTGTTGCGTCGAAAAGGGTGTATTTGGATGCTCGGGCAAGGCAATTTTGTAGTGAGCCAAAGAATATGCATAGCGCAAGCGGAGTGGTTCCTAGCCACATAGAGATCGACGCAAAGCTAGAATCTTTAAAGAAGAAAAAGAAAAAAAAGGCTACTCCCGTTACTAATAAAATCATCGGAGAAATCAATGCGCTTACAGTCCAGCTGAACTTTCGGATAATTGTGCCCGAAATAAAGATGCTGGTGACAGTTGCCACAATGCCAATTCCGGTTAGAACTTTACCCATGTAAGCGTTGAAATCGGCAGGGTTAGGGTAAAGTTGCTTGACCTGGTCTTTCCAAACAACTTCAACAAGATTGATGGCTATATTGTACATCACGACGATAACTGCTATACAGATGAGATATTTTGATTTAGCAAGATACTTGAAATTCTTGCGGAGCCCCATTTTGACTTCGGCATTTCCGCTTTGTTCCCTGTAGAACGGTGCGTTATATCCAAATCCCTGTTCGTGGATGTAGCGGAAAAGGCCCATGCAGAGAAAGCCGGCCAAGATGATGATGCTGGTTAGCAAGAAAATTGCTTGGCCCCAAGCATCTCCTCCGATAGGCAGGTTCGGGTTATAGGTGTGCTGGGACATAGAAGTAGCAACTTGTCCTGCTGCAATCCCTGAAAAATTGATGCTGATTCCAAGCAGTCCATAGTAGCGTTTTGCATCTTTCACAGAGGTTACATCATTGGCAAATCCCCATGCGAGCACTGTCATAATGATTGTGCTCCACATTTCTGACATGACATAGAATAACGTGAAAGTCCAGTTTCGGAAAATGGCAATCAACCCCTGACATCCTCTGGGAAGAATATGTTGGATTTTATCGCAAAGAGTATGAGGGTGCAGCTTATCTTGGAACGGGTACAAAAAAAACATGAAGATTAAGAAGAACGTGATGAAAATGGTCATCATCACATAAAACACTTGTTCGCGGGTTACTCGATTAGAGACGCGGGTAAATAAAAAAGTGAATAAGAAGGCCATTGGGACGATTGCCCAAACTTTTAAAAAGGGTAATGCTTCTGCTCCAGATGAGGGAGCTGTTACAACGAGGGCGTCCTTTGTTGCACGCAAAAGGCTGTAATTAAAGCCGACCAAGAAAAAGATCACCAGCATGGGGATGAACTTTTTGAGCTCATGCCGATGTATCGGCCATAGATAAGCTCGGATTCTACTAAAGCCTGCCTCGGTAGGCGCAGACATATGATGCCTAGGTTGGTTGCTTTGAGGTTAAATTTAAAAATAAAACGACTCCTTCACCAAGAAGGGGTCTAAATTTTAAATTTTCTCAAATCGGTATCTAGAATTGCCTTCCATTATAAGGGTTTTGCTTTATTTGACAACTAGATTGGTTTGGCGTTGATTAGTTAGGTTGTAAAAAATTAATTTAGGCGGCTAGGAACAGTGAAGTAATTTTAAGAATCGCTTAAAGCATCGATTCCAGGAAGATGTCCTTGTTCGAGAAATTCAAGCGAAGCGCCGCCTCCTGTAGAGAGGTGGGCGAAGTTTTTGTTCAAATGCATTTCTGTGACTGCAGCAACGGAGTCGCCACCGCCGATAATGGTTACCGCTTTTAATTGAGCCAAAGATTCAGCAATTTTTCTCGTTCCCATCGCAAAATAGGGAATTTCAAAAATTCCCAACGGCCCGTTCCAGAATACCGTCGCTGCTTTTTGCAGTTCAGCTCGCCATTGGAGAACGGTATTAGGACCGATGTCAACACCTTGAAAACCAGCGGGGATACCTTGCATCGTGGAAGCGAACTGGCACTTTGCTGTTTCGCAGATCGAATCAGCAGCAACAAAATCCCGCGGCAGCCAGAGAGGGATTTCTTTTGTTTTGCATGTGCTGATTAGTTGGGCGGCGGTTGAAACCTGCTCATCTTCGCATAAAGAATTACCGATGGAAACGTTCAGGGCTTTTAGGAAAGTAAAGGCCATGGCTCCGCCAATAAATAGACCATCGACTTTTTCGATGAGCGCTTGGAGAATTCCAATTTTACTTGAAATTTTTGAGCCCCCAATGATGGCAAAAAATGGGCGCTTAGGATTTGCCAGGAGATTGCCCAAGAATGAAAGCTCTTTTTGGATTAAAAAACCGCATGCGGATTTGCCTGGAAAGTATTGGGCGATTGTAGCGGTTGAGGAGTGGGTGCGATGCGCTGTGCCGAAGGCATCATTGACATAGAGGTCGGCAAGAGATGCTAACTGTTTAGCAAAGGTTGGATCAGAATCGGGGTGTTCCTCAGCATAATGAAAGCGGAGATTTTCTAAAAGGAGGACTTCCCCATCTTTTAATTCAGCTGCCCTTGTTTGAACTTCTTTTCCAATGCAGTCATTTGCCATGATGACGGGAGCGTTGAGAAGCAGCGAAAGGTCTTTTGCACAAGGAGAAAGTGAAAGTTCAGGGTCCCAACCATTTTTTGGCCGTCCAAGATGGCTCATTAGGATCGGTTTCCCTCCATTCTTTAGGATATACTGGATCGTTGGAAGAGACTCGCGAATGCGGGTATTATCGGCAATGGCGCCTTCTGAATTCAAAGGAACATTAAAATCAACGCGCACTAAGACTTTTTGTCCTTTGAGATTTAAATCTTGGATTTTTAACTTGCTCATGTCACAACTCTGAAAAGGGACTAGCGGCTTGGCTAAAGTGGGATCCTTTTTTTCGTTTTTTTAATTCTGTCTTAATTGAGAACAGCAGGTCTTGATCAAAATTCTGATGCGAAGCCCAGCGAAGGTATTCGACAGGGATCTCTGGAAATGGACGGCCTTTATGTTTTCCAAGGGGCATAGCTTTAAGCATGATCGGACTCTTCAAGCGCTGTAGGAGTTCTTCTGTTGTTTTATACCGATGAGCAAGATATTTGAACACTTCAATATTGACTACCACATCGCTCATAGCGCGATGGGCCCCTTCTTCGGCAATATTAAAATGTTGCCTCAATTTTTCAAGCGAATTGGTTGGGCTCTCTCCATAAAGTCTGGCTAGCCTCAATGTGTCGATGAAGACTTGAGCGTGGAGGTTGCAGGGGACTTGATTCTGCTTGGCAGCTGAGCATAAAAAAGTGATATCGGTGTTAATTCCATGCCCAACAATGATGTGATTCCCGACAAACTTGATAACTTTTGGAAGGATTTCTTGAACTTTTGGCTTCCCTTTTACCATGTCGTCGGTGATGTGATGGATCGCAATCGATTCAGGATTGATGGGTAATTGTGGATCGATCAATGTTTGATAGGAGTCTATGACTTGCTCAAAAGAAAATTTAACGAGGGCGATCTCGATGATTTGGTCGGTTTCCGGCGCTAGCCCTGTGGTTTCACAGTCAAGGCATACAAAAGTGTCTTTAGAAATGAGGCCCATAAAGTTGCGGTGTCCTTAAGCTTCGACCTGAGAAGGTGGTTTGGTCAAAATGCGATTAATATTATCGATAAGTTCGGCTCTAGAACGTGCATCTTTTATAGAATAATGAATAGATTGCACTTCATTTTTTTTTAAAAGTTTATTAAAAATCGAAAAAAAATTAAGAGCGTTAAGTCGTTTCTCATTTTCATTCAACTTGTCTGCTTTGGTAAAAATGATCAGGGTGGGAATCTGATGGTGAGAGACCCATCTAGCAAATGCACAGTCCTCTTCTGTTGGATCGCGACGGCAGTCCATAAGAAACAAGATCAATTTAAGGGTTAGTCTATTTTTCAGATAGCGATCAATGGCTCTAGCCCAATGGTTTTTTAGGTCTTCGGTTGCTTTAGCATATCCATATCCAGGAAGATCGACAAGGGCGAGTTCCTCATCGATTGTAAAAAAATTCAAAGTTTGTGTTTTGCCTGGAGTCGCAGAAACGCGAGCGAGGTCTTTCCGTTTTAAAAGATGGTTGACCAAAGAGGACTTGCCGACATTTGACTTCCCAACAATGACGACTTCAGGCAGAAGGCTTCCGTTAGAAGTTCTTAGTTCGGGCAGCGTCTCATTCGATAGGGCAGACCCGATAAACTGAGCTTGTGAAAAGGTGAATTTTTTCATGGACATTTCCCCAGACTGACTTCGATGGTTCTTAACCGCTTGCCTGCATGCGTCATATGAACTGTAAGGCAGTCATCCGGAAGAAAGGAGGGGATCCTGTCTGCCCATTCGATGCAGCAGATTCCATCCACATTCAGATATTCGTCGAACCCGGATGAGATAAATTCATCCTCATTGGGTAATCGGTACAGATCAAAGTGATAGATTGTCTTCGACCCTTCATAAACGTGCAAAAAGGTGAATGTTGGGCTTGAAACTTGGCGTGGGTCAATGTTCGCAGCTCCTTCGACAAGGCCTCGGATAAATGTGGTTTTACCAGCGCCTAGATCGCCTGAAAAAGCGATAGTGGTTTTTTGTGATAGGCTCGAACCCAATCTTTTTGCAAACGCAACCGTTTCTTCAGGCGACTTGGTAGAAATGATGCTATTCTGCGTTAGGGGTTTCATCTTTCTCCTCTTCCAACCACTGGTCGATGAAAGCGGCGAATTCTTCGATTCCGGAGAGGGTTTCAGCAAAAGTGTTAATTTTGCTTTCTTCGAGTTGTTTTTGGATGAATGTTAAAAAGTGTTCTTCAATTTGAAAACGGTTCTGGTTAGGAACTTCTTCTAATGGGATCGGTCTGAGCTGACTCTCGACAAAATCTTCAATGACAGACTGCTTGCTGTTATACAGCTTACCCGTAACAGCAGAAGAGTAAACAATTTTAGTAATTGGCTCTTTTCGTTTGACGATGTAGTTTTTAATGACTTCAGGATCTTCAGAAACAAAAAACCGCTTTGCCTTTAAGCCGCCAACTCGTTCCTTGTTCTCAGGGCACTTGGAGACCCAATCATAAATTGCATCTTGAGGATTAGGATGGGTATTATCCCCGAAAACTTTCCCTGTGAATGGACAGATATAAATTTTAGTCGTCTGTTCGTTAACGCTTTGCTGGCCGTATTGAATTTTAATTTCCGTTTCGCGCCAAAGCTTTCCTTGAGATTCAAGGTTTTTGATCAGATCTTCTTGGCTTTGATAGATCATTTTATCGCGAATGAACAAAACGGGGCTGATGTTAAATTTTTTTTCTAAAAAAAAGAGATATGTTGTAACGATGTCTGCTTTTCGATTTTTTTTAAGAAATTTGAGCAGTTCGTCTTTTAGCGTCTCTGAAATAGCCACTGTTGCCATTTTCCCCTCAATTGCCTTTTAAAATGATCAATTACACTACTGTAAAATCCCATTAACCTTCAAGAGTAAAGCTAGTCTTTGTCAAAACAGGGGTTGATTTTGAACTAGTGGTCTGGTACCATTTCGAGTTTGTTTTCTAAAATTTTGTTTGCGCCTAACTTTTGCTTTAGGTCAACAGTCGAATGGAGGTTGAGGACGTATGGCTTTAATTCTTGAAGAATCATTGGTTCTAGAAGAAATCGAAGTTCCTGGTTATGAAAGGGTTGTTCGTGTTAAAAGTGAACAGGCTGGGCTTGATGCCATCATTTGCATTCATACGACTGGAATGGGGCCGTCTTTAGGTGGTACACGAGTTTTCCCTTATGCCACATTTGATGAGGCTCTTAATGATGTAATGCGGTTGTCCATGGGCATGACCTATAAGGCGGCTCTTTCCGAGTGTGGCTGGGGTGGCGGAAAAAGCGTTATCATCGCGGATCCAAAGAAACACAAAACAGAGAAGCTCCTTTTTGCATTCGGCCAGGCTGTCAACCAGCTAAAAGGCGATTATATTTGCGCCGAAGATGTAGGATGTTCTCCTCACGATGTGATGGTTATCAGCCGTGCGACCCCCTATGTGGTCGGTTTGCCTCACGACAAAAGCAGTGGCAACCCTTCCCCTTATACAGCATGGGGTACCTATCGAGGCATCCAGTCGGTTCTTAAAAAGATCCATGGTTCTGACTCCGTGGAAGGCAAGGTTATTGCGATACAAGGCATGGGCAGCGTCGGTGCCAGTCTTGCCGATTTTCTTTTTTGGAATGGCGCGAAGATTATCATGAGCGATATTGATTCCGAAAGATGCCGCCGATTGGCAAGGCAGCTTGATGCACAAGTTGTCTCTCCGGATGAGATTCTTAAAGTGTCGTGCGATGTCCTTGCTCCTTGCGCGATGGGCGGAATCATCAATGGCCAGACGATTGCCCATTTACGTTGCAGCGCAATTGCAGGATGCGCCAATAACCAACTGCTGAAGGATCAAGATGCTGATGAGTTAATGGCAAGAGGAATTCTCTATGCGCCAGATTTTGTGATCAATGCAGGCGGCCTGATTAATGTGACCCAAGAGCTTGAGGGATCTGGTTATAATCCTGCATTAGCCAGAAATAAAATCCATAAGCTCTACGACCAGCTCATGGTTATTTATGATATTGCAGAGCAAAACCGCTGTTCAACTCATAAAGCTGCAATGGCGCTTGGCGACTATCGCTTGAAATATCGGATCGGCAAACGGCAAAATCCACCCGTATTCCACCACGCAACAAATAAAGAATAATCGATATCCTCTTTCATGGAAACATTCATTCGCGGGCTGCATCGACGATTTGATGCAGCGCTTAAGAAAGCGTTCTTTTTAGAGCTTCCCCAGGATTCAGAGCTTTTTTGCTCTGAAATTACCCAATCCACTCAGGCTCAGTTTGGGCACTATCAATGCAACAATGCTCTAAAAATTGCTAAAAAATTGAAAAAAAATCCCAGGGATGTTGCAGCGCTTATCGTCAACTCCGTTGAAAAAAATGAGGATGAGGGGGCTTTAGTGCTCTCCAATTTGGAGATCGCAGGCCCAGGGTTTATCAACATTACGATCGACTCGGCTTTCCTTTCTAAGCAAACAACGGAGCTTCTGCGTGATCAAAGGCTTGGCGTCCCCCTTCCTGTTTCGAAAGAGAAGATAATTGTTGAATACTCATCTCCTAATATTGCTAAAGAACTCCATGTTGGTCACTTGCGCTCCACAATTATCGGGGATGCTTTAGCGCGCTTATTTGAGTTTTTAGGTCACGATGTGTTGCGGCTTAATCATATTGGGGATTGGGGCACCCAGTTTGGGATGCTGATCGCGTATATGCAAGATGTTGCTTCTGAAGCATTGACAGGGACAATGCATGCCGATTTGCGTCAGCTCATGCAGTGGTACAAAGAGTCTAAGAAGCGATTCGATGATGATCCGGAGTTTAAAAAGCGTTCGCAGCTTCAGGTTGTCCGTTTGCAAAGCGGAGACCCAATGTCTCTAAAAGCGTGGCAGGCCATTTGCTCGATCTCCAGAAAAGCATTTTCTGAAATCTACCAACTGCTCGATGTCAACCTTGTGGAGCGGGGGGAGTCTTTTTATAATCCTTTCCTGGAAGAGGTCGTTAAAGAACTCGATCAAAAAGGACTGGTCACTGTATCTGATGGCGCAAAATGTATTTTCCTCGAAGGGTTTGCTAATCGAGATGGAGCTTCTCTTCCGATGATTGTTCAGAAGTCGGACGGAGGTTACAATTATGACACGACAGATTTAGCTGCGATGAGACATCGCGTTTCTGTAGAGAAAGCGAGTCGGATCATTATTGTGACTGATGCCGGGCAAAGTTTGCATTTTGCCATGCTGTTTAAAGCATCTGAGAAAGCTGGGTACATTGATCCAAAAAAAGTTCGGGTCGATCACGTTCCTTTTGGCGTTGTACTCGGTGCTAACGGAAAAAAATTTAAGACCCGGTCGGGGGAAACAGAGAAGCTTGCTGATCTCCTTCTCGAGGCAATTCGCCAAGCAAAGCAGATTATGCTGGAGAGGATTCCCAATTTAGAGGAAGCTGAAGTTAATGCTCTCTCTCAAATTTTGGGAATCGATGCGGTAAAATACGCCGATTTAAGTTGTCACCGCGTTAAAGATTATATATTCAGCTATGAGCGGATGCTCAAGTTTGAAGGCAATACTGCGGCGTTTCTCCTCTACGCTTACGTCCGGATTCAGGGCATTAAGAGGAAAGTGGAAGTGGATGTACAGAAGATCATTCAAACACATGAGATCATTCTGGAGCACCCTTCAGAAATTGCTCTTGCTCTTCACTTACGCCAACTGGGTGAAGCCCTCGACTTCATGTCTCGCGAGCTGCTTCCAAACCGCTTATGCGATTATCTCTACGCCTTGGCGGAAAAGTTTCATGCTTTTTTCCGCGATTGTCGAGTCGAAGGAACTTCTCAAGAAAAAAGCCGTCTTCTATTATGCGAGGCAACTGGTCGTGTTTTGGAAAAAGGTCTTTCTATTCTGGGTTTGAAGACGCTAGATCGGATGTGATGGTGTTTGCCCTGTCAGGGGTGTTTTATTTTTTTCCCCTGAGATCTCCCGTACGTATTTGGGGACTGCATAACCGGACAGACGGGCCGATAGCTTACTGACCAATTCGGTCCCTTTCATTTCAGAAACTTCAAAATGCAGGGTTCCCGACACTTTATCAAGCTGGTGCAAGTAGTAAGGAATAATTCCCTGGTCGACCAAGTTTTCACACAGGCTCTGCAGGGCGTCGATCGTATCGTTTACCCCATTTAAGAGTACGGTTTGGCATAAGATCGGGATTCCCAATTTTTGAATTTGCTTTATTGCAAAGCGAATATCGTCGTCCCATTCTCGAGAATGGTTGGAATGGATCGTAAAAAAAATTTGAGGGCGGCTTGCTTTCAAGATTTCAAGGAACTCATGATCAATCCTCTCTGGGATGCCTATTGGAAAACGGGTATGGAAGCGGATCCGCTTCACATGGGATATCCCGCTGAGAGCCTCGATTAATCCTTTTAATTCCCGATTAGAAAGAGATAAGGGGTCCCCTCCGCTTAAGATGATCTCGTTTAAGCTTGTCTCATTTTTAATGGTCTCAATTTCATTGGCAAATCCCTTTTGCGAAGTTTCATAGGCAAAATGCTGCCTGAAGCAATAGCGGCAATGCATAGCGCATGCACTCGAGCATAATAGCAGCGCTCGTCCTTGGTATTTATGGAGCAGCTTCGAAGTTTTCTGAGACGGGACATCTCCCACAGGGTCGGGGCAAAACCCTTCTGAGTGGACTTTTTCTCCTGTTGTAGGAAGGAATTGCTGCAAGATCGGGTCTTTGATGGATCCCTTTTCGATTTTTTCAGCGAGTCGTCTTGGCAAATTTAAAGGAAAGTGGGGAATGTGGCAGGCCTGGCCCAGTTCATTAACTTTCAGTTCGAGAAATTGGCAGAGTTCTTTCCAGTTGGTGAAATTGGTGCGCTGGATCTTCCTCCAAAGCGGGGGGGTAGACACATCGTGAGTCAAAAGTCGGCTTTGACTTTGCTTGGATTCTAGACTTTGGTTCCCCTTGAATTGGCCGATAGAGCCCTGGCCTAAGTTTTGGTCGCTAGCCTTACGAAATTCGGGTTTTTGAATCAAGATGCGCCTATTTGTGTGCATGAACCATTAATTTTTAATAGAGGGCTAATTATATCCTAATCAGAGGATGATGGTCAATAACCCCGCTTAAGAGTCAAATTAAAATTTAAAAAAGGCATAGCTCTATTGAACTTTAGTCAGCTTCTCTTTTGAACGAATAATAGCTTCTTCTAAAGCGGACGACTTGTGATGTATTGATTCTATTGGTGAAAAGCGGGAGACGTCTGCTCCTAATGCAGTGAGCTTGGCAACAATCTGCTCGTAACCTCTATCGAGGTAATGCAGACCGGAAATTTGGCTTGTCTCTGGAGCTAGCAATGCAGCAAGGACATAGGCGAATCCAGCGCGCAGATCGGGGATCGTGATATCTTTTGCGGTGAGCGGCGTTGGGCCTTTAACGACGACGCTATGTTGAAAATTATGAGAAGCAAAGCGGCAGGTTTTTTCGCCTAAGCAGTGGGTGAATGTCTCAATATCGGCGCCCATCTGTTTGAGCGTTGCTGTGTAGCCGAAGCGGTTTTCGTAAACTGTCTCATGCACAACGGATGAGCCGGTGGCCTGTGTCAAGAGGACGACAAAAGGCTGCTGCCAGTCGGTCATGAAGCCGGGATGGACATCGGTCTCGATCAAGACTCCTCCTTTTAAAGGGCCTTTGTGGAAAAACTCGATCCCATCTTTTTTGACTTCGAAACCTGCGCCTACTTCGCGGAGCTTATTAAGAAAGGGGATCATATGTTGGTGGTGGGCCCCCTCGACAAGAACGCGGCCTTGGGTGCTGATCCCGGCAAGAGCAAGGGATGCGGCTTCGATCCTGTCTGTGATCACAGAGTGCTCGACGTCAAAAAACTGGGTTGCTTGTTGGATTTGGATGGTTCGATCCGAATCGATGCCTATCATTACGCCGAGTTTTTGTAAAAAGAGGATCAAATCGATGATCTCGGGTTCGATGGCGGCGTTTTTAATAACAGTTGTTCCTTTGGCTCTGGCGCCAGCAAGAATCGAATTTTCTGTAGCTCCAACAGATGGAAAAGGAAGTTGGATCAAGGTTCCTTTCAAGCCTTGATGGGCTCGTGCTAGGTAAGCACCTTCTTTTTTCATCTCTCGGTATTCAATAGTCGCGCCGAGCTTTTCAAGGGCAGCAATGTGAAAATCGACAGGGCGTTTACCAATTTTGCATCCGCCAGCTGTTGGAACAATTATATCTTCATCTGTTCTTCCAAGCAAGGCGCCGATCATGAGAATGGGGATCCGATTAGATCCAGAAAAACGTTGCGGCACATACCCAGTTTTGAATTCTTTGGTCACAATTTCAAGAACGCCTTCTGCGCGGTCCCAATGGATGACTGATCCGATTTCTCTGCAGAGATCGGCGGTGATTTCCACTTCTAAAATGTTCGGAACATTATAGAAGGTACACCTTTTGTCAGATATTAGAGAGGCTACCAAGAGTTTGGTGATCGCATTTTTAGCGCCGGCTGCGCGCACCTTTCCTTCCAGTGGTTTCCCACCTTTAATTTTGAGAACATCCATGATTCATCTCTCTTTGTGTTGTGTAGAAAATCGAGTGATCGATTATTGCGGCGTGTTGCATTCTTTCCCCTACTCTTATCGTTAAAAATGAATAAAAGTAAAGCAGATTTGCTTCTCTAAATAGGCTGGTTATGGATTATGTTAATGTTTTTTTTAAACTCGGTTCGTTTCCCATTCGCTTTTGCTGTATATGAGGGGAGAATTCCATTCAGTCCATTCCGATACTGGAATTTAAGGGAGCGATTAGGATGATATTTTTTCTGAAAGATTATTGCTGTCCACCCCATTGTTTTGCGCGCGTTGATTTCTAAGATAGGATGAAGATGCGCAGACAGGGTCTCGGGATGGATGTAGACCATCGCATCGATACCCACATTACCAAAGTATCCGAGTCCTCCCATTGTGTTAAGAACGTGTTGCGCTTCTGTCTTATGATGCTGAAGAAATGGTAAGTAGGGACCAAAAAGGGAGGATTCGTCTCCAACTGTGTTGGAGCAGTATTGCCCCTTTACATCATTGGCGCATATCGTTGATCCGATGTAGTCGATCGCTCTGCTTGGGCTGATGACCCATTGGGTGCTGAAGTCCAGGATCCGATCAACCCATGGTTCTGCAATTACAGGGCAGTTGCAGTTCCATTCTTTTTCAAGAAAAAGGTCTATTTTTTTACGCAGTGGGGCAATATCAGAAGGGAGGAGCAGATGGCCTCGTCCAGAGACACCAAAGCAGGTCTTTAAGACCCTTTGTCTCCCAGCTGTTTCTGTTAACCATGCTTCAGCTTCATGCGTGTTGCGAAGAAGCGCTGAATGAGGAAGGCGCGGCGTATGCAAGAAAGAGAATGCTTTTGAGTTAGTTGCCTTTGTGTTATCCCATGATGGCATTGAGTAATGTAACCGTTGTGAGTTTGCCCATTGCGCGATCAGTTCAGAATGGCCCCATGGTTCAATATGAAGCTCATTAAGGTGGCAAGATTCATCGAGTGTAACAGTGGAAAGGTTGGGCAACCCAAAGACTTCTCTAATTGCAGCGTACTCCGGAGGAGGGGGATCAGAGACTAAAACGGTATCGTTTTCATCTGCGTAAAGAAAAGGGAGAAACTGGAGCTGGCAAAAAATGGGATTGGAACACAATATATCGGAAATCACTTGCGGACCTGAACCGGGTGTTCGAAGAGACTGCTCGATCTCCCATTCAAAAAAAGTATTGGCGATGTGGAGTTTTTGGATCATAGGTTTCAATTTGCAATGGACAAAGTTTAGCGGAAAGCAGTATATATACCCAAAAAAACCTCTCTTCTCTTTCTTTAATATTCAGTTAAGGTCTTTGGTATGACTACGAAAAAATTGCGGGTAGGTATCCTTTTTGGTGGGAAATCTCCAGAGCATGAGATCTCATTGATTTCTGCAAAGAATGTGATTGATGCCATCGATAAAAGCAAATATGAAACGGTTCTCATTGCCATCGACAAGAGTGGAGAATGGCATCTTAAGAAAGGGTATGAGTACTTGAAGCATCCTGGTAATCCTAAGCTTGTCCATTTACATGGTGATAAAGAGACAGTCGCTCTTGTTCCTAAAAGTTACGGAAAGGAGCTGGTCAGCTACTCGGGAAATCAATTACAAGAGGCTCTTCAACTTGACGTCATTTTTCCTGTCCTTCATGGAGCTTTTGGAGAAGATGGAACTATTCAAGGATTATTGAAATTAGCAAACATCCCTTTTGTCGGAGCTGGAGTCTTGGGCTCTGCAATAGGAATGGACAAAGATGTGATGAAAAGGTTGTTAAGAGATGCGAAAATCCCAACAGCGCGGTTTATTACTGTTCAAGACAATCATAAAAGTAAAATCGATTTTGATCAGGTTGTTGAGAAATTAGGGCTTCCCTTTTTTATTAAACCGGCCAGCTTAGGCTCGTCTGTAGGCATTGCAAAAATTAAAGAGAAGAAAGATTTTATTCCTGCGTTAGAGGATGCGTTCTTATACGATAGGAAAGTGTTGATTGAAGAGTTTATCTCCGGCCGAGAAATCGAATGTTCTGTTCTTGGTAATGATGATCTCATTGCCTCTTTGCCCGGAGAGCTCGCCTCTCAGCATGAATTTTATTCCTACGAAGCTAAGTATATCGATGAAAAGGGCGCTTTTTTTACGATTCCTGCTCTTTTAGATAAAGAGGTGGCTGCACATATTCAGAATATGGCGCTTGATGCCTATCGCACCCTCTGTTGCGAAGGGATGGCCCGCGTTGATTTTTTTTTAAAGCCCAGTGGGGATGTGATTGTTAATGAGATCAATACGATACCCGGCTTTACAAAGATTAGTATGTATCCCAAATTATGGGAAGCTAGCGGCCTTCCTTATGCGGAACTGATAGACAGGCTGGTTGCACTTGCCATCGAGCGGCATGAAAAAGAAACGAAACTTAAAACGATTTATTAATGTTGAGATACCAATATGAGTGAATTAAATAAAAGGCCGAATCAATTTCCAAGGGTGCGAGTCGGAATTGGACAAGACAGTCATCGGTTTCTATCCGCTGATTCGACAAAGCCCTGCGTGGTCGCAGGCTTAATCTTCCCGGATGCTCCCGGTCTATCTGCTGACTCAGACGGGGATGTGGTCTTTCATGCGATTTGCAATGCGATAACATCTTTGACCGGAGTTCCAATTTTGGGCAAAATAGCGATCGATCTTTGTCATAAGGATGGGATCACCGATAGTCAAGTCTATCTTGAAAAGGCCCTTGAAACCCTTGGAAACAAACAGGTCGAGCACGTTGCATTGACAATTGAAGGTAAAAGGCCTAGATTCCAGGGGAGAATTCCTGAGATGTGCGCAAAAGTTGCCCAGGTGATGAAGATCGATCTTGATCAAGTGGGGATGACAGTGACATCGGGTGATGGATTAACCGACTTTGGATGTGGGGATGGCCTCCAGTGTTTTTGCATTCTCACAACCGTTGAATAGAGTGCTTAATAAACGTCTGCCAGATACCGTTTTTGAGCGCGGAGCGATTTAACATAGGCTTTGCCAGCCTCTTCGCTCATTGATCCTTGTTCTATTGCAATCTGCACAAGAGTTGACTCGACGTCTTTAGCCATCCGGTTGGCATCGCCGCATACGTAAAAGTAGGCTCCATTTTGGAGCCAGTCCCATAGCTCGGATGCTGATTGCATCATTCTATTCTGTACATAGACTTTTTCTGACTGGTCTCTAGAAAATGCGAGGTCAAGGCGCAGCTTGCCTTCTTTAACAAGGCTATTCCAATAATCTCGATAGAAAAAATCGGTCTTCCGGTTTCTTTCACCAAAGAATAGCCAATTTTTTCCTTGGGCTCCGCGGGTTATTCTTTCCTGCATAAAGCCTCTAAATGCACCAACGCCGGTGCCTGGACCAATCATAATAATCGGAGTCGAGTCGTCGACTGGGATAGTGAAATGATGGGCTCGTTGGACATAGATAGAAATGGGCGTTTCCTCGACTTTTGCCCTATTGCATAGAAAATGGCTTGCGACCCCAAAACGCTGCTCTCCCGAATGGGTAAACGTAAAGAGAGCCACTACGAGATCAACATGGTTGGGATGGCTTAATTGGGAAGAGGCTACAGAGTAGAACCGCGGTAGAAGGGGGCCAAACTGGGCGCATACTTCTTGCAGAGGAGCATTGATCTCTTGAAATTCCTTGAATAGATCAAGGGGGTCATGCGCACTTAAATATTGAGATAGAAGAGGTTTATTCTCTTGTTGAAGCAGCTGGTGGAGCTGATTTTTCTTTTTGTGGAGCGTCTCATGTTCGTAAAAGAGCTTTAAGAACGAAGAGCTCAGGCGGGAGAGATTTGCTTTTTTGGATAGAAATGTTCTTAAAGAGATCTCCTGTTGCGAACGGGGATCTAAAATGATCTCCTCGCCAGTAGCGTTTAGTGCACTAATGAGATGAGAAACAAGAATGGGGTCATTTTCCGCAAAGATCGCAATCGAATCTCCCACTTTGAAAGAGATGCCGCTATTTTCAATAGAAAGGGAGATGTGAAATGTTTTTTTTGAAGAGCCTTCCTGTGTTAGCAAAAAACGCTCTCGGATGCATACTTGAGCAGGATTTTCCTTATTAATTGTTGCGTTTCCTGATAGGGTTTCAGGTGAAATAATCATAGACAATGGTTGTAAGAAGAGTTACAAGAAGATTTATAATACACAAACAACATTAAAAGTCCTAAACAGCTATGGCTAATTTTACTCGTAAAAAGTGGCAAAACGAGTTATTTGGTTTTTTTCTATTTTTTCTGGTGCTAGCAGGTTGCGAAGGTTCGGGCAGCTCATCGACTTACATTATCTCTGATGTTTCAGAAGAAAAGGCCGTTGCTTCGGCACCATCAGAAGACTCGAGTGATAATCTTGTACACAGCTCGTCCGGGCTATAGTTCCTTGCAGTCTTTTTTAGCCCAGGCTTTTCTAAGCATATCCACTTTCTTATTCGATATCCCGCCTAAAAACTCAATGGAACTAAGAAGGCGAGCTCTACATCTGTCTTTGCCCAAAATCTCAAAAGAGTCGTAAAGAGGGGGCCCGTGCCGTTTACCTGTTAGCGATCCGTATAAAATAGGGATAATCACTTTTTTGAGGTGGACTCCGAATGATTCAGCGACCGAATTGGCCGCCTTTTCAATTCCTTCGCGCTTCCAGTTTTCTTGCTCATCTAAGCTCCAAATTATTGCTTCCAAAAGAAGGGTAACTTTTTCTTTGGGTACTTGGGGAGGGCAGAGAAGTTCATCCGTATAAGGGAGGTGATTAATAAAGAAAAAGCTGCAAAGCTCCATGAACTCGCCAAAGGTCTTGATGCGGGTATGGCAAAGGGGCATCAAGCGTTGCATGAAGGCGTCATTAAAGCTCCATCCTTTTATCCGCTCCCAAAGTTGGCATTCCGAAATGGTATTGATCAAGTACTGCTGATTCAACCAGTCAAGTTTTTGTACATCGAAATAAGCTCCTGAGGTGCCAATTCGTTTTGGATCAAAGACGGCGATGATCTCTTTCAGAGAGTAGATCTCTTTGTCTTCAGGCATGCTGTAGCCCATCAGGGTCATAAAGTTCAAGAATGCTTCAGGCAAGTATCCGCTATCCCGGTAATAAAAAATCGAGGTCGGGTTCCGGCGTTTGGATAGTTTTTTCCCATCTTTGCCTAGAAGCAGCGGCATATGTAAAAATATCGGAGGGATCCATCCGAAAGCTTCATAAAGAAAAATGTGTTTTGGTGTCGAACTCATCCATTCATCGCCGCGGATAACGTGGGAAATTTGCATGAGGTGGTCATCGACTACATTGGCGAGGTGATAGGTCGGAAAACCATCCGATTTCATGAGAATTTGGTCATCGATGTCGGCCCAGGGGGATGTGATTCGTCCTTTAATCCCATCTTCAAAGACACATTCTCCTGTTAGGGGTACTTTAAGCCGGATTACAAAAGGTTGTCCTTCTTTTTCCCTCTGAGCAACTTCTTCAGGGCTTAAATTTCTGTACCGGCGGTCATAGCCCACCCGGCGCCCCAGTTTAGAGGCCATTTCACGCATTTCACTGAGCTCTTCAGGAGTTGCAAAACACTTATAAGCTTTGTTCTGGTCAAGAAGCATCTGGCAGTGCTGTCGGTAGATCTCTGTTCTCTCAGATTGGCGGTATGGACCGAAGGGGCCTCCGACATCAGGGCCTTCATCCCATTGGATCCCAGCCCAATTAAGGGCGTCAAAGATACTTTTTTCATATTCGGGGCGGGAGCGGGAGCGGTCTGTATCTTCAATCCTTAGAATGAATGTGCCTTTAAATCGTCGTGCAAAAATTAAATTGAAAAGAGCCATGTAGGCGGAACCGACATGGGGGTCGCCTGTAGGGGATGGAGCAATGCGTACACGAACGTTCATGAATGAAGAGTCCTTAAAGGAGTTTCAAAGACAATTATTCTCTCTGTTTTTGATTTATCACGCAAGTCATTCGGATACTGAACAACAGTTTTCACAAATACTGCAAAAAAAACTTGGTTCAAAAAGGAGCGGGCGCATTCCCATTTTCTGGGTATGGGCCGATTTCCTATGCCGCATAGAGCAATCCGCCTTCGTAGGCCATCTTTTGCAACAACTTCCAGCGCTCGTTCTTGTAATACGCTTGTAGCAGTAGCTTCTCCTCTGCGCTGTCTTCCTTCCAAAAGATGCAGGGACCTTTCAACCGTAGGTTAACCTCTCGGCGTATTGTTTATTTAAAGATTATGCCAGACAAGCAAAAGTAGATGCAGACCATCCGAAGGAAGGCGATTCTGCTGACTTTAACGCTGGATTTCTTATGGCTTATCATCGGGTAATTGCTAGTATGAAAAACCGAGCTCCTTTTTTTGATTTTACACCTGAAGAACTCAATTTAGCTCACATAGAGCCTGATCGGGATCTCGTCTAATCATTAAATGCTTGCCAAAAAAATCCCTTCTTTGAGTAAAGTAAATTTTTGAATTCCCTGGGAGGGATCTGTGGTACATAAAGATAGTGAAAGCCGCGCTAAGGACGATATGCACCTCGGCGAAGCGCAAGGTAGTGATTGGGGGGGTGGAAATCAAACTAGTATGATTCGTAAGGTGGCATTCGACCACTATGGGCTTGAATTTCACGGGAACGGAAGCATGGATTACGAAGCTATGCAGCGCAAAATCAATAGCTTGGACTCCAAAAAACTCCACCGAACGATGAAGCATACTGTTGACTCAGGATATTGAAATCTTTCTCTAAATCATGAGCATCATCAAACCTACGCAAGAGCTTGGCGAAACGCGTACAGCCATGGGCTGGCACGTCATGAATTCGGTGGATAAAATCATCAATGAAAATCGGAAGTTCGCCGATCGTTATTGGGTCATTCTTCACATTATACCATTTATTAAAAATAAAGTTTAGTTTAAGTCCGCTCTCTTGAACATAGTTGCTGCACGGCTTCAACTCTTGAAGTAAATGCATTCCAAGCATCGCAGCAACTATCCAAAATATGCTCATACGAATCAAAGCAACGATTCTCCAAATATCGATCTCTAAGAGACTGTTAACGGATTTCTTTATTTGATGTAGTGATCGCCCTGAAAATGAGGGTGATCTTATGAGAGTGAAGAGAAGGAAGGCGTATACGAGTGATTTGTCTAATGAAGAATGGGATCGAATAAAGCCCCTAATGAAGGCAGATGGTCATTTTGGATGGAATAGCGGAACTAAATTTTCTAGGCGGGAGATGTTAAATGCGACATAACGTTGTTCCTAATCTTCGATCAATTTTTTCATGGCTTGAAGAGTATATGCCACAAAAAATTTTATTGATACTCCCTACCCCTGTGAACGCGTACCGATATTTTAGGGCTTGGGTTCTTAAATCTAGTCATAGGTCATTTTACTTTAAAGCATCTTAAAAAAGAAGAAGACGGGATTTCTCCCGCCTTTTTTGGACAGCCCTGGGGTGCTATGCTTTGACCTTAATATCGACGCCTGCAGCTACTGGAAGGACTTTGAGCTTATCAATCGTTTCCGGCGTGGGATTGAGAATATCGAGCATACGAATGTGTGTTCGGATCTCGAACTGCTCGCGCGATTTTCTGTCGACGTGAGGAGAGCGGAGCACAGTGTAGATCTCTCTCTTCGTTGGAAGAGGGATAGGACCCGCAATACGAGCTCCAGTCCGTTTAGCTGTTTCGACGATATCCGCTGTGGACCGATCGAGCACGCGCTGATCGTATCCTTTGAGTCGTATGCGGATTTTTTGTCTGCTTTGTTTTGCCATAATGGACTATTCCTTAAAATTTTATTTCTTAGTGATTTCATCTTGGATTTTGGAAGGAACCCTTTCAAAGTGGCTCGGTTCCATCACATAAGTTGCACGACCTGAGCTCAAGGAGCGCAGCTGGGTCGAGTATCCGAACATCTCAGAGAGAGGAACTTCCGACTCAACGAGGACGACACTCTTTTGCGTTGTTTGATTGAGAATTTTTCCGCGTCGGCGGTTAATATCTCCAATCACATCTCCCATGAACTGGTCAGGAGTTGTGACAACGACCTTCATAATCGGCTCAAGGATAATTGGTTGGGATTTGCGAGCTGCGTCTTTTATCGCCATCGATCCGCAAATCTTGAACGCCATCTCGCTTGAGTCAACTTCATGGTATGATCCATAGACGATTGATACTTTGACGTCGACAAGGGCGTATCCAGCAAGAACCCCTGTTGTAAGGCCT
The DNA here is from genome assembly GCA_964580785.1 of uncultured bacterium. Lineage (GTDB taxonomy): Bacteria > Chlamydiota > Chlamydiia > Chlamydiales > Rhabdochlamydiaceae > Acherontichlamydia. Next base: position 18,721 of record CAZOKX010000008.1, on the reverse strand, counting down.
TCCGTAACCCCTTTGATAACAGCAGGTACGTATTCTTTCGGGATCGATCCACCGACGATTTTGCTGACGACCTCGTTGCCTTTGCCTTTTTCATTCGGTTCGATCTCAAGAACGACGTGCGCGTATTGACCGCGGCCGCCGGACTGTTTGACGTATTTGGTTTCCGATTTTCCTGGGACAGTAATTGTTTCTTTATAAGAAACTTCGGGCTTGCCGACGTTGGCATCGACGCTGAATTCGCGCAGCATCCTATCGCGCAAGATCTCCAGGTGAAGCTCGCCCATTCCAGCGATGATTGTCTGACCTGTTTCCTCGTTTGTTTGAACGCGGAACGTTGGGTCTTCTTCAGAGAGGGAGCTAAGCGCTAGAGAGAGCTTTTCCCGGTCTGCTTTCGATTTAGGTTCGATCGCCATCGAAATAACAGGCTCAGGAAACTCCATTTTCTCGAGCAGCAGCGGATTGTCTTCGCTGCAGAGTGTATCCCCCGTGCTCGTGTATTTCAAGCCGATGCAAGCAGCGATGTCTCCTGTGAAGAATTCGTCGCGGTCCTTACGTTGGTTTGCATGCATCTCAAGCAAGCGGGAGACTCGCTCTCTTTTGTCTTTCGTTGTGTTAATCAGATTTGTCCCTTTTGACAACGTCCCTGAATAGACGCGTACGAAAGTCAAGCGGCCGACATAAGGATCAGACATGATTTTAAAAGCAAGAGCTGCCAGAGGGCCGTCGTCTTTAGGTTCCAACTCCATAGGCGAGCTGTCAGAGATGTTCATCCCTTTGATTGTGCCGCGATCTAGAGGAGACGGCATCCAGTTAACGACCGCATCTAGAAGAGGTTGGATCCCTTTGTTTTTAAACGCTGTGCCGCAGAGCACAGGGTTAAACTTGTTTGTACAAACGCCATTGCGGATCGCAGCATGGATTTCTGCTTCTGTTAACGAATCAGGGTTTTCTAAAACCTTCATCATGAATGATTCATTGCTGTCATCAAGTGTTGCTAGCTCTTCGAGCAAGGCCTGCCGCATTTTTTGACAGCCGCTTAAAAGATCTGCTGGAATTTCAGCAACTTCGTACTTTGCGCCGAGAGTTTCATCGAGAAACAGATACGCCTTCATTGTAACGAGGTCGACCATTCCTTTAAATTCACCTTCAGAGCCGATTGGGCATTGGACGGGTACAGCATGAGCGCCAAGCTTATCTTTCATCGTTTGAATTGCATTGAAATAGTCTGCTCCAACGCGGTCCATCTTGTTCACAAACGCAATGCGGGGAACTCCATAGCGCTCTGCTTGGCGCCATACTGTTTCCGATTGAGGTTGTACACCTGCGACGGCATCGAACACCGCAACAGCTCCATCAAGAACCCGCAGTGACCGTTCTACCTCAATGGTAAAGTCAACGTGGCCTGGTGTGTCGATGATGTTGATCTTGCTCTCTTTCCAATAGACTGTTGTGGAAGCTGATGTGATCGTAATTCCACGCTCTCTTTCCTGTTCCATGAAGTCCATGGTTGCAGCGCCTTCGTGAACTTCACCGATGCGGTGGAGGCGTCCGGAATAATAGAGGATACGCTCTGTGCATGTCGTTTTACCTGCATCGATGTGAGCCATGATGCCGATATTGCGAACGTTTTTTAACTCGTCAGTTTCTGGCCGTTTACTCATAGTCGATAATCCTTTTTACCATTTGTAATGAGCAAAAGCCCGGTTTGCTTCCGCCATGCGGTGTGTATCGTCTTTTTTCTTAATAGTCGTTCCTTGGTTCTGGAAGCAGTCGACGAGCTCTGTTGCAAGAGCTTCTTCCATTGAGCGCCCCGCTTTTTCTCGCGAGTGCTTAATGATCCACTGCATGCCCATCGCTGTGCGGCGGTCAGCAGGAATTTCGACTGGAACTTGGTAAGTTGCGCCCCCAATTCTTCGGGATTTAACTTCGAGGGATGGTTTTGCATTTTCCAAAGCTTGTTCGAAAGCAACCAAGGCATCATCAGCCTTGACTTTCTTCGCAAATTTATCGATGGCATTGTACACAATGCGGCGAGCAACAGATTTTTTTCCGCTGATCATCACTTTATTAATGAACTTGGCCAAAACATAGCTGTTGTAAAGAGGGTCTGGAGCGCATTCTCTTTTAACAGCGCGTCTTCTTCGTGACATGGTTTATTTCCTTCAATTGTTTTAGTTTCGTATGGATCCACTTCACTTGGCATGCACTGACTTGCATTGCATGACGGCCCGCGATTGACTCTATTGCCATTAGCCAAGAGTCTATTGTGGGCCAGGATACCTATGAATCGTCCTAGAGGTATCCTAAGATTACTTAGGGCGTTTCGCTCCGTACTTGGATCTAGATTTTTTACGGTCTTTAACTGCAGCGCAGTCGAGTGCTCCTCGTACAATGTGGTAGCGTACGCCAGGCAGGTCTTTTACACGACCTCCACGGACGAGTACGATACTGTGCTCTTGCAGATTATGGCCTTCTCCCCCGATGTATGCAATGACTTCTTGTCCATTGGAAAGGCGCACCCAAGCGACTTTACGCAGAGCAGAGTTAGGCTTTTTCGGAGTTTTTGTTTTGACTTGAAGGCACACACCACGCTTATGCGGGCATCTTTGTAGGGCCGGAGATTTTTTACGTCTCGTTTTGGGTGTACGGCCATCTCGGATCAATTGGTTAATAGTCGGCATTGTTGCCTTTCTCCTTCAAAATATAGGGAAATTATTTAATGAGAAGGTTTTACGACCTTGCTCTCATGCGGGCGGCGACAGCAGCACACACAGTCGAAAGAACGGACAATATGTTCTCAAGACATTGGAGCAATATAGCTTGATAACAGATTTATTTGCAAAACCAATTCTACGCCTGCCTTTTAGGGGTCGGCTGAGCACTGGATCGATTCAAGGCGTTTCTTTTCTAGGAAGCGGGTGTTTTTTTAATTAAAATAGCTTTTGTAAAATTAATTTATTTATGATAAATAATAAATATGGTCTATTATATTTAAAATAAGACATTGTTATGAAAATAATGAAAACATCTTTTATTTTTATTCTGATTTGCTTAGCTATCAGCTCCTTTGTTCCGCCGCAACGTCTTAAAAAGCAAGACGTGCGTAAGACGATGCAAGAAATGCTTGCCTATCATGTTGAATATAAAGATTTTTCTCCCATTCTTGCCCGCCGTTCATTAAAGCTTTATATTCAACAGTTTGACATGGAAAAAAACTACCTTTTCGCTAATGAGGCAAAAATCTTCTTAGATCCTAGGAATGAACGGGTGCAGGCGACAGCTCGGAAATACCAAAAAGATGACCTTGCCGAGTTCGCAGAAGCCAACCAAGTGATCCAAAATGCGATTATGCGTGCTCGAAGGATTCGGGCTGAAGTGGAAAGAGAGCTAATTCTTAGCAGTGAAAACTTCGTTTACCCTCAGGGGGAGTCCTATCTCGACTATGCTCGGAATGAAGGGGAACTCAGAAATCGGATCCGCCGTCAGTTGGTCCGCTTGTTAGTTTTAGAGAAAAAATGGAATGAAATTGCCGACTGGACTCCACAGGATAAAGAAAAGGTGTTTGCTCTGTGGGAAAAACGTCTGGGGCGCTCTGAAAACCCTTACCTAACGACGGACAGCAATGGAAACAACATTGCACTGGAGATCGCTGAGCATTATCTGTCTTTGCATACTCTCAAGGCGATGGCAAAGAGCTTGGACGCTCATACCTCTTATTTTAGCCCGGAAGAGGCTTTTGAAATGCGCGCTAGCCTCGAAAAGCAGTTTGAGGGGGTTGGGATTGTCCTTCGAGAAGGGGTCAGTGGTATTGTGATCAGTGACCTAATTAAGGGTGGCCCTGCAGAAAGATGCGGAAAAATCGCCCCCGGCGATTTGATCATTAAGATTGATGGCAGGTCGGTTGAAGGGGCTCCTTACGAAGAGGTCTTGAACGGATTGCAGGGGGCTGGATCGGCGCCGGTGCGTATTGGATTTAAAAGAAGAACTGGTAATCAAGAGATAGTTTACTACGAAGTTGATCTCAAGCGGGAAAAAATTGTAATGCAAGATGAGAGGCTCCAGTACACCTTTGAGCCCTACGCCGACGGGATCATCGCTAAGTTGACCCTCCCCTCCTTTTACGAAAGCGGTAATGATTCAAGCTGTGAAAAGGATATCCGAGACGCGCTGAGAGAATTAAAAAAAGAGGGGACGATCTATGGAGTAGTCCTCGATATGCGCGAGAACTCAGGAGGCTTTCTTAATCAAGCCGTGAAGGTGGCGGGATTGTTCGTCTCATCCGGAGTGATCGTCATCTCGAAGTATTCTCAGGGAGAGGTGCAGTATTTGCGCGACATCGATGGGAGGAGCTATTATTCAGGCCCCTTGGTGATTCTTACCTCGAAAGCCTCCGCTTCGGCAGCCGAAATTGTTGCACAAGCCCTTCAAGATTATGGTGTTGCTTTAGTCGTCGGAGATGAAAGGACCTATGGCAAGGGGACGATTCAATACCAGACGGTTACAGACGACCATGCTTTGGTTTTTTTCAAGGTAACTGTCGGAAGGTATTACACTGTATCCGGCCGTTCGACCCAGATTGAAGGTGTCAAAACCGATATCTTGGTCCCTACATTCTATAGTGGCTTTAATATCGGCGAAAAATATTTGGAATACCCTTTAAAAAGCGATCGGGTATCTCCTGTGTATGTCGATCCCTTGACTGATGTCGATATGCGTAATCGAGCTTGGTTCCAACGCAACTATCTGCCCCATGTCCAGAAAAAGCTGTCTGTTTGGAACCAAATGCTCCCAATTCTAAAAGACAACAGCACGTTTCGCTTGAAGCTTAATAAGAATTACCAGCTTTTCTTAAATACATTGGAAACTCAAGCTTCCAGTCGGTCTTCTCCAACAGCCAAGCAGAATTGGGGTGCTAACGACCTCCAGATGACCGAGGCTGTCAATATCCTCAAGGACATGATTATCATTCAAGCCGGGTCTTCTATCTCAGAGGCTGGCGGCCAATAGAATTTCTATCGAAAGAGGCTTCATAGATCAGTAGTCATTAGCTCACCAGAGATCCCTCTTGAGGGATAGTTTAATGAGCAATTTCTGAAGCTTATCCCCAAATTTCACAAAATGATTGCAGAAAATCGCTAAGCTTTTTATGCTCTTGAACTTTCTCAATGTGTCCTTTTGGCCAGATAGCTCAGTCGGTAGAGCAGAGGACTGAAAATCCTTGTGTCGCTGGTTCGATTCCAGTTCTGGCCACATTTTTCTAAAGCATTCTACGCATAGACTCTGAACGTTTTTTAACGCTAGGAGTCATCATGCAAAAATCTTATCAAAAGTCTCAATTTCCGCATTTTTTACGCAAATGGTCTGAACAAGTCAGAACAATTTTGCTTTCAAGCCTTGAAGATCCAAAACCAGATCTTTTCCTATCAACTTTTATCTTCGTTGCGGAAAAAATGCGTAAAATAAGTAAAGTTTGTTTATCACTTTCGCAATTTACCTGGAGAAATCCAAATAGGAACAACGGATTATCAATCCTATTCCCTTTTATTCCAAAAAATTTATAATCACCCTATTCAGGTAAAGACTATGGCAAAGAGTTCAGACAACATCCGTTGCATTCGCAAGTATCCGAAAAAAGATGGCACCTTTAGTTTTCATGCAGAAGTAAGAAGAAAGGGAGCTAAGCCGCTTAGACAAGTGTTTCGTACACTCACTGAAGCCAAAAATTGGGTGCGTTCTAATGAGACCGCCATTTTGGAAGGGAAGCTCCCTCAAGAAGTCAAAGCACGAAAATATACAGTTAATGACCTAATAGAGCAGTATGAGACGATCTATTTAAGTCGATTCCCTAAGCGGGTGAGAAGCCAAGTCCATCATTTGACTTGGTGGCGTGAACACTATGGGCATAAGCTGTTAAGTGACATAACGCCCTCTTTACTTGCCCAAGCTAAGCATGCGCTTCTAAGTCAAGATACGATTAGAAAAACTCCCAGATCTGGGCCAACGGTAAATCGGTATTTTGCCACGTTAAGTAAAGCTTTTTCACTAGCCTCTTCCGAATGGGAGTGGATTGCAGAAAATCCTTTTAGAAAGGTCTCCAAGCTACCTGAAAATAAAGGAAGAATGCGGTTCCTTAGTAAAGAAGAGCTTCAAGTACTTCTTCAAGCATGTAAAGAACATAAGAACCGCAATCTTTACGGCATGGTGCTCATAGCCGCATCTCTTGGGATGCGCTATGGTGAGATCGCTAGTCTAAAGTGGAAGAATGTGGATTTTGAGCATCGGCTCATCACTCTTGAAGTCACAAAAAACCATGATGTAAGAGTGCTTCCTATGCCTGATCAAATATACAGTTTTCTGAAAAGTTGCAATTCTTCCAACCGAGATGAAGATTATATTTTTCCATCTCAAAATTCTTCTAGAGAACCAACTTATACTATGATCCGAAAAGCTTTTCGGGCAGTCCTCAAACAATTAGGATTGAGTGACGTAGTTTTCCATTCGTTAAGACATACAGCGGCATCTCATCTTGCTATGTCTGGTGCGACCCAGGGTGAGCTCATGGAGGTTCTTGGTCATCGCTCACCAAGTATGACTCGTCGTTACGCTCATTTTAGCAAGGAGCACATCGCTCGCATTTTGCAAAAAACCAGCAACAACCTTATTGGATCTATAGGAGAACATCTATGACCATTTATCTACCTAAGGAGATGGGCCTTTTTCGCCAAGCTTTTGACGGCGCATGTGACCGAATTTTAAGCATCAAAAATGACGTTACGTTTTACACCTTATATGTTGAACTTACTACTCGACTTCAAGAACACTCGCTTTTTAGCGATTATATTCATGGGCTTGAAACCGAGTCTCTGCAACGCAAACAGGAATTTAGCGTTGCTGCTCTAGCCTCTCTCGAAAATTGCTGGATGAAACTGTGGAAGTATCACTGCCATACTCTCAAATATCGTAAATACCTCGTCTGCATTAAACGAATGGTCACAATGCCTAGAGAGTTTTTATCCGCATCCCTTTATAGGCGACTCCTTTCTGGTATGTGGGAGTTTTGCCGTAATTCTTCATTTTGCCGATTCATAAATGAATCTCCAAGGTTACTTCAAAAAGCCCAATCCGAATTACACTTAGCATCAATACGCTTCGATCACATCCATTCATCAACAGAAGGTTATTTTGCCAACAAAAAGGTTGTTCAATATACATTAGGCAAAAAGAGCAAACAGCAGGGTTTTCATAAAAAAATATTCAATGCAAGATCAGCTAGTAGTCATTTTTTAATGCCTTCAATAGAACTTATTTCTTCAGACTTTTTCTCCCCAGAAGTTGAAGAGATCGAAAAAAAGTTCTTCAATCAAGGTCAAGGCAAACTTGAAGTGCGAAAAAATATACAAAGCAAGGTAGAAACTAATCCTGCCTTTTGCTGGCAACAAATCAAGTTTTTACAGCAATGTTGCGGCGCTGACGGAACATTTCCAGCATTGAAGCCGTTAAGAGGACGATGGGTATCCATTCGGGAAACAGCATGGAAACTTGCTCAAGAAAGATGCGAAATAGAGGTTTTTTTAGTTGCTCAAATGGCTTTTAAGAGAAAGTTATCTTCTAATGCCAGCTCTTCCATCGATTCTTTTTTGAGTTGTGAGAATCAATTCCACCGCAACGATTACGAAATGTATCTAAAATCTCTTAAAAACCATATCCATGCACAGTTACTGAAAATACAAGATGCTCAATCACAAGTAAGTGATAAGGCTTCAACTTCTCTTGTACCTTCTCCGCAATCAGAAGGTTTAACGCAAGCGGATAAAGACAGAATTGAAGGGGAAAAATTCATTATTGAACATGCACAAAAATACTGGGCTAAAATTCCATCAGCAAGTCTCGTTAGAGTCTTTAATGATTACAAAAAAGTATGTCCAAGGGGCATTCTTAAGTACGGTTCAACAAAATGGAAAGAGACCATAAAAACTAATGAATTGGATCCTCGGACCCCTGAAGGTAAGAAGTCGGCAGCAGGCAGAAAGGCAAAAAAAGCTTAAAAAAATCAGTCAATAAATTGAGTCGGAAAAATAGATTCGATTTTCACTCCCCCTCACAATAATTCAATCACAATCCAATCACTTTGTTTTCAGTCACTTATATCTCTGTTTTGTGTGTTTTTAATTTGATATAACCAGAATTATTCAAAGCAATATCAAACATGAGGAGTTTGTAATGAATAGGTCTGAATTTCCAAGCATCAACGATATCCCAATCACGTTTAAGGGGTTTCATAAAAATTACGAATACCCAAGCACTGGTGGCCTTAGAAAAATGGCATTTGAAAGTGAAACAAATGGGCTAAAAGGAGCTTTTTTAAAGATAGGCCGCCGAAGACTCGTTCTTCCAGAGACCCTTTTTAGGCTTCTTAAAGAGAAGGGTACTCAATGAGCTATCTTAGTAAAACAGAAGGTTTCTTAAATAAGAATCCGAAGGGAAAGAATCAAGATATTAAGTGTATGCGAGAGGGATCTAATCATGACTGCAAACGATGAATTTGTCCGTGATATGATCATCACTTATCTTGAACAATTTAACTATTGGCTTTCTCGCTTCGAGGAAAGCAGGGACATCGAGCATTTTGACAATGCAGAGAGGAATGCTGAAGCAGTCAAACTCTATTTGCCATTATGTCTTCGAGAATTGAGTTTTCTTGGACTTAGAAACATCTATTGGAGTCTGTTGGCTAAACAGTCACCCGATGAAGAGAAGGTGTCGTAATGAACCCTGTTATATCTGAGATCCCCTCTAGGACACAAGAGTCATTTAACATGCAAGAAGCTTTACTTCCTTCTTTAGATAGGCTTTCAAACTTTGATGAGATGGTAAGAGAAGTTGAAAGCAAGTTGAAAGATAAACTCATCTTTACTCCGTATTCATTTGATGAACTTCTGACAATGCCACCCAAAAAATGGTTGCTTGATCAAATTTTTGGAGAAGGAGATGTTGGTATGGTTTATGGGCCGTCAGGCAGCGGTAAAACATTCTTTGTTATTGAAATGATTATAACCCTTTGCATAGCGAAGCTATTAGCCAATAGATTTGCTGTGGAGCGTCGCTTAAATATTGCTTATTGCGCTGGTGAGGGTATCAGTGGTTTGCCAGCCAGATTCAAAGCAGCAGCAAAACATCACGGCGTTGTTAAAATGCCTAACTTCACTTTCTATAAGACAATGCCGCAATTGTACATGAACAGTGGAGACTCAGATATTACGACAATTAAGCAATTTGTACATCAATGGAAAACACGCCAACTCAACAAAGAAACTGAATCTCTGGATGTACTTGTAATTGATACACTACACACAGCTACAACAGAAGCTGATGAGAACAGTGCTAAAGATATGGGCAAGGTGTTGCATTTATGCCGCTGGGCATCTAGTGAACTTGGGTGCACTGTTATACTCGTACATCACACAAATAAGAGCGGTGTTTCGGAACGAGGGAGCAGTGCGCTACGAGGTGGAATGGATTTCATGATCAAAATTGAAAAACCCTCAGATACAGCTACATATGCAGTCATGTCCTGTGAAAAGTTAAAAGATGGAGAACAGTGGAAAAGCCAAAGCTTCAGCTTACAACACCAAGTTGAATGCAAGAGCGTGTATGTGTCTTGGAGTGATCCTAGTGACTCAACACAAGCAATCGGGTTAAAAGCCAGTGATAAAGAAAAGCTTAAAGCGGAGATGAAGCTTTATAAAGGCCGTCGTTTTACCTGCAAAACTCTAGCAGAGGCAATCGCTAAAGCGGAAACTTATACCCGAAAGTTATTAACTGAGCTGGAGAATACAAAGGAATGTCATAGAGCATTGAGTAATCCCGAAAAGCCACAAAGCAACAGAAATTCTTGGGTGTACTGGATAGATACGGTGCAAGAAAGGGAGAGTTTGAATGATTAACTTTCCTGCTTGGATTCACCATTTATCACATCAAATACCGCTATATCTAAAGAATATAGCGGTATTTGATGTGATGAAATACTGGTATTCGAGAGGTGTTCGACAGGTATTTGACGATAAAAATGATCGCTTAAGCACCTTACATATGCTTGTAAACTGGTATTTGAACTTATTACTGATCAAATACTGGTATCTGACCAAAGGGGTTGGGGTATGGATATAAAAGATCTGATTGAGGAAGAGGGATATTCTCCTCGAAGAAAAGCGTCATGCCATGGAGGTGAATATTGTTCACCATGCCCCTTTTGTAAGGATGGCAAGGATCGTTTCCTTATCTGGCCTAACCGTCATAACAAGAACGGTGAATATCAAGGAGGACGTTATAGCTGTCGAAAATGTGAAAAATATGGAGATGCAATAACTTTTCTTCGAGATTCATATGGCCTGAATTATCGGGATGCCTGTTCCCGACTGGAGATTACTCCAAAAACACGTCTACTCATACCAGTGCAAAAGGAACCGTCTAGGCCATTGATTGCCATGAACCCTCCTTCAACCTGGATTGAGAAAGCAACAGCATTTACGGAATGGTGTCATACCAATTTGATAAACAACTCTGATGCTTTAAAGAAAGTTCAAGATCGTGGATTCACGATTGAGTCAGTCAGGAGATATAAGATCGGGTTCAATTCTGGTGATAACCAAGGGTATGATTTTAAGCGCAGTCGTCAGGATTGGGGCTTGGAAGAACGCATCAAAGACGATGGAACCCCTCAAAAAATTTGGCTGCCTGTGGGCTTTACTATCCCCACATTTTCAACCGATGGCCAAATTGCAAAACTTAAGATTCGTCGTTCAGCTTGGAAAGAAGGCGACAACCTTCCTAAATATGTGGAAGTTTCGGGATCAAAGTCATGCCCTTCCATATATGGAAATACTCAGCTACCTGTGGGACTTGTGCTTGAATCTGAATTTGATGGTTTGCTTATCCAACAAGAAGCAAGCGACTTGATCTATTGCATTGCTCTGGGTGGAAGCACAAAGCCGATTGATGCACATACAGATGCGCTATTGCGAGCAACACAACATGTCCTATTCCTACCAGATTTCGATCAAGCTGGGGCTATCACATGGGTAAAATGGAAAAGATTGTTTCCCCAGATTCATCGAATTCTCACACCTACTGGCAAAGGAGCAGGCGATGCTTGGCTTGCAGGTATAGACCTACGTAAATGGATCGAAAGTGAAATAACAAATAGTAATAAAACGTAAGGAAATCTCATGAAAGACAGATCAGCATTAACGAGGCGTCAACTGCACGCATTACCTTTTTTGATCAGCAATTCAAGTATTGAGTTAGCTGCTAAGCAGGCAGGAGTCTCTGCAAAGCAAATCTTCGATTGGCTGAACAAACCTGCTTTCCGCCAGGAACTCGAGAATAGAAAGAATGAAGCTGTAAACCAGGCTGTAGATCGTCTTAAAGCAACAGCTTCAAAGGCGTGTGATACCCTGATTGGCTTGCTTGATCATGCAGAATCAGAGTCTGTTCGACATAGAGTTGCCATTGACCTCTTGAATATGACTCTCAAATACATGGAATTCAAAGATGTCGAGCAACGAATCAGAAAACTAGAAGATACCATTACAGAATAGGAGAGAGGTTTATGTCTCATAAGATACGCTTAAACAGGTTGGAGAAGATGGGGTCTGGCGATAGACTATGGGCTTTGATTGGCATAGGCAAGCCACGAGATGCTCAACACCAGAGGATGCTAGAGACACAAGCTCGCCAGCGTTTCTACGCTTCTGGAGGCAATCGAGAAGCCTATCTTGCCTTCCTGCCTTTTGATTCATTCCCCAATGGCTTTTTCGGCTATGTCAAGAAAAGTGAGTTCATCAAAGCGGTTACAAACAAGACAAAGAACCCTACAGAAAACTAATGGGACTCCCAGGAGATGGAACGAGCACCTTGGAAAAACAGAGGGGGTATGCTCCTTAAATAGAAGCGGTACCCTACAGAGATGCAAAACAGAGGTTGCTTTTAAAGTTTCACTTTATATACAATTGCTAGGTAAGAGGACAATAGTCCTGAAACTTTATGGCACCCTTGTGGTGGTAGATATGAAAAAATCATTTTTTACAGCATCTAATCGTCAGTTTGCCAATTCTCCCCCTCCCCCTCCCTTTTTGGGTTAATTTTTTTCCATCAATACATTTTTTAGTTCTATTTAGAACTTAAATTATTTTTCATTAATTTCGGCCGTTTAATTACGTCTTGGAATTAATATTTCAATTTATTTGTATTTAAAAAATTAGGTTTTCTTATGAAGGCGGCGATGCGTAAAATTGTTATTAAAGTGGGTACAAGTACCCTAACACAAGGGACTCAAAGGTTATCTCGACGTTATATGTTGGGATTGGCACAGCAAATAGCTCACCTACAAAGCCAAGGTTTCGAGTTAATATTGGTAACCTCAGGAGCTATTGCGACAGGACGAGATCTTTTAAGCAATGATAAAATAGATCAATCACTACTTTCCAAGCAGACATTTGCTTCGATTGGGCAGGTAAAGTTGATACAAGTTTGGTCTGAACTGTTTTCCTTATTTGATCTTCAAGTGGGACAAGTGCTTTTGACAAATGAAGATTTTTCCAATCATAAACGACACGTGACAAGAGATACTTTGAACTGTTTATTACATCATAATATTATACCAGTTGTTAATGAAAACGACACGGTATCAACCAAAGAACTATGCGTTGGCAATAATGATAACTTAGCTGTTTTGATAGCAAACTTGATCTCAGCTGACACTGTTATACTATTGACTGATCAAGAAGGTCTTTATACAGCTGATCCTCGTCTTAATTCCGATGCAAAGCTCATTCCTGTCGTACATCGAATTGATGAAAAAATTTGCGCCCTTGCAGGAGGTTCCTCTACATCTCTTGGTACTGGAGGAATGGCAACAAAAATTGAAGCGGCTCAAATTGCTTCGGAGTCAGGTATTAGAACTATTATCGCATCTTCTACCCGTCCTAATGTTCTGATCGATCTGGTGGAAGGCAAACAGATTGGAACGTTATTTTTAGAAGAGATAACTAATTGCAAGGAGGGAAAAACACAACGTTATTTTTAGAAGAGATAACTAATTGCAAGGAGGGAAAAACACGATGAATAATCATACAGATTTAAAAAAGATGGCAATTGCTGCCAAAGCAGCTACTTTTGAAATGGCTAAGGCTTCTCTGGAGCAAAAAAATAGGGCTTTGGAAGCTCTAATTGGGAATTTGAAAAAACAGCAAGAAGCTATTTTGCAGGCTAATCGACAAGATATATCCCTTGCAAAAGCAAACGGTATAAGTGCTGCCTTATTAGAGAGACTCTCTTTAGAAAATCGATTAGAAGGGATTATCCATGACATAGCTCAAGTTATAGCCCTTCCTGATCCAGTTGGGGTGTTATTTGATCAAAAAAGCCTTCCCAATCAACTTAAACTAGCAAAGCGCCGAACTCCTATTGGCGTATTGGGAGTTATCTATGAATCAAGACCAAATGTAACCCTTGATATCAGTACGTTAACAATTAAATCGGGTAATTGCGCAATACTACGTGGAGGTTCGGAAACTCTTCATACGAATCAAATATTGGTTGAGATTATTCAACAGTCTCTTGAAATAGTTGGTCTTCCCGCCAAAGCAATTCAATTAATTGCTAATTCCGACCGTGCTGACGTGAAGAAGTTACTTCAGTTGGACGAGTATGTTGATCTGATCATTCCTCGTGGTAGCTCGGCATTACAAAAATTTTGTCGTGAGCATAGCACAATTCCAGTGGTGACAGGAGGGATCGGTATCTGTCATTTATTTGTAGACAAGACCGCCGATTTAGAGCGCTCTCTCATGGTTATTTTGAATGCAAAAACACAAAGGCCAACTGTATGCAATGCTTTGGATAGTGTATTGATTCATTCTGCTATTGCTCCTGTTTTTATTCCTATGATTGTAAAAATGTTAGGCGAGAAAGGTGTTACTTTTCGTCTAGATTGCAAGGCATGGAACCTCTTCAATAATTCCTCTTGTACGCTCGCAGAATCAAATGATTGGGATACGGAGTGGTTAAGCCTTGTCCTTGGGATTAAGGTTGTAGATAACTTAGAAGAAGCGATTGGGCATATACGAGTTCATAGTACAGGTCATAGTGATGGCATACTAACAGAAAATCATCAACATGCAGAACGCTTTATTAAAGAGGTCGACTCAGCAGCTGTCTATGTAAACGCTTCCACACGCTTTACCGATGGTGGGCAGTTTGGATTAGGCGCTGAAGTAGCAATTAGCACGCAGAAGCTACATGCAAGAGGTCCGATGGGGTTAAATGAGTTAACCTCCTACAAATGGATCATTCATGGCAATTATCAAATCAGAATCTAAAGGATTTTATATGAAAATTACAATTATTGGATGTGGGAACATGGGCAAAGCTTTAGCTCAGCGTCTTTCGCAGACGAATCAGCTCTTTCTCTACGATCACCATATTGAAAATGCTGAAAGTGTTGCGCAGGATGGATATGGAAAGGCCTGCAAAGACATTGAAGATGCTCTGCATGCTTCAGAAATGATCATTCTTGCAGTAAAACCACAAAATTTGAAGCAAGTGGCTACCTTAATCAAAGATAGCCTACAAGAGAACCAAATCATCGTTAGTTTACTAGCAGGGACACCCAATATAGCCCTTAGACGATGCTTTCCAACTGCGCATATCGTACGCATGATGCCTAATTTACCCCTGATTTATGGAGAAGGAGTCATTGGCTTATCTTCTGATGAAAAAGTGCAGAAAGAAGATAAGGAGCACCTAACAAAGATATTTGAAGTTTTAGGAAAAGTATATTGGATACCAGAAGAGAAAATGGATGGATTAACAGCTTTAACGGGTTCTGGACCTGCTTTCTTTTTTACAATAGTAGAAGCAATGATTGATGCAGGTATTGCTATGGGTTTTACTGCGAAAGATGCCCAAGGATTAGTCTATCAAATGCTACAAGGCAGCCTTGTTCTTTTGGAGAAATCAGCTCAACATCCAGGAGAGCTTCGATGGCAAATTGCTTCTCCTCAAGGTACAACGATTGCGGGATTAAGAAAACTGGAAGAGCTAGCTTTGCGAGGCGGCATTATCAATGCCTTTTTGGCTGCCTATGAGCATGGACGCAATCATTCTTCACAATCGGAAGAAGATGAAATGAAAAAAATCAAATTAAAAACAAATTATAAATTGTGAACATAACAAGGATATTATATGAAATATTACCTCTCTTTAGTTAACACTTCTATCCCTTTCGGGAAAGGACTCAATGCATTAGCACATACAGCAATAGGTATCGGAAACTGGATACCTAATGATAAAATGCCAAATATAGCAGTCTTATTTGCTAACGAAGAAATCATTCGTGAGTTTCGGCAAGCAATTCTTAAGATGCTATTAACCCATTCCAATGAAATAATTTATTCTGACTTTACTAATACCATGACAGTTGGATTAACAGACAATTGCATAAAAGAAACTAAAGAAACCAACGAAAATCAATTGATTTATTATGCAATTAGTATTTGCATCGAAAAAGAACTGTTAGAATCTCAACCACTCAAAAAAATTATTAGCCGTTGTAAAACCCTGAAGAATTATGAGCCTTACGTTTCTGAAGAAAATGAAAGCGACTTTGACTTCAAAAAAATATCAGCTATTCCAAATTATCAATCGCTTCCTACAAAAAAACTTTCTCTTACATTGGACCGAACTGGATTGCCAGAAAAACTTATAAATGCTGCCATAATTTCAAGTCTCAGCATTGGTATGCAAGCTACTTTAGATGAGCTAAAATTAGTGGTTTATCTAGATGCTGACAATCAAACGCATCCCTACATTTCTTATCACCCTTTTCCAGTTCTTGCAGCTCGACAACAAAGTAAATTTAACGAACTTGCAAGAACGATTGAAATAGACCAGACCCTTTTAAAGAAAGTCCTAAAAGATAAAAATGGAAATACAGTTTCAATATGCCTGCTTGGCAATGAAGACCAGGTGAATACCTATACAAGACAAAAATTCATCTCTCTTTGGACAGCAGAACTACAGGAAGACATCTTTATCCCTAACCTTTTTTCTTTTTCCTAGTCTTTTTTATAGTCTCTCCAGCTAACTCGGCTTCAATTTCTTCAACGGAAGGTAACTTTCCTTTGAGTTCTTTAGGTAGTTTTTCAACAAGGTTCGTAGTATAGCTGGAAACTCCTATGGGGCTTTTGAGATTATTGAGAGCATATTCAGCTGTAATTTTGTTCTTTTCCTTGCATAAGATAATGCCAATAGTAGGATTATCCTCTGGTTGCTTAAGCAAACGATCCACAGCTGTCAGATAAAAATTAACCTGTCCAGCATCTGTTGCTTTGAATGGACCCGCCTTCAACTCAATGACGATGAAACATTTGAGTTTAAAATGATAAAATAAAAGATCAATGTATGAATCCTCACCACCAACTTCAAGATGGTATTGCCTTGCGATAAAAGCAAAACCCTGTCCTAATTCCAACAGAAACTTTTGTAGATGGTCAATTAAGCCCTGCTCAATCTCCTTCTCATGTGCTTCCGTAGATATCGTAAGAAAGTCCAAGCAATAAGGGTCTTTCAAAGATTCAACAGCTAAATCAGAATGAAGTTCTGGAAGGGTTAAGGCAAAATTGTTCACAGCCTTTCCTTTGCGCTTATGCAGCTCAGATTCAATCCACATGACTAAAACGTTTCTGGACCAGCCATTTTTGATTGTTTGCTGAGCATACCAAAGACGATCCTTATACTGCTCAAGGCGTTGCATAAGAGCTATATTGTGTCCCCAAGGAATTTGCGAAACAGCTGTTTCGTAAATGCCATCAGGATAGCTTTCAGCAAATTGCCGCATCAATTCCAAGTTTCTTTTTGAAAATCCCGCTACTCCTGGAAAGGCATTGGCTAAGTCGGTAGCAAGACGTTCTACTACCTTTGATCCCCAACCTTCTTCTCTGGTTTTTTTCAAAAGACCCTGACCAATATCCCAATAAAGAGAGGTTAATTCCAGATTAACCGAGGCAGCTGCCTTTAACTGCGCTGTCTTTATTCTGTATTTCAAGCCATTAAGAAAATCTGAGTAGTCTGATGGGACTTTAGATTGCGAAACTATGGGTGCTATGGTTTTTTTCACTTTTTTGGCCATCTTCTGCCCTTTTTGAAATAGAAGAAGATTTTGACACTCCTCAATGGGAAAGTCAATGATCTTCAAGCATCTTTTACTATTGACCTGTGAAAATCCCGATGCAGAATTAATTGATCTTTACCTACAATCGCCTCATGAATCACAGAATTTTTAGCAACAGATTGAACCAACTCACGTTTGTCATTTTGAGCATTGCTGCCTTCAGTGTTACAAGATGTGATGGTTTTGAAATAAAATAGGAGATTAGCCTTTTGGAACTATCAGATTACGTGACGATTGTCATCACCGTCCCAGAAACACACGCTGAGGTGGTAAGAGAAGCCATGGGAAGAGCAGGAGCTGGCAAAGTTGGAGATTATTCATACTGTAGTTATTCAGTGAAAGGAATCGGTCGCTTCATGCCTAATAAGGGCTCCAATCCTTATCTTGGAAAAGAAAATGTTTTGGAAGAGGTTGTAGAAGAACGTATTGAGACGGTCTGCAATCGTTCGGCCTTGGAACATGTCTTGGAAGAAATCAAAAAAGCCCATCCTTACGAAGAAACTGTTATTGATATTTACCCTGTCTACGAAATTGGACGAAAAAAAGCAAAAGGAGAGAAGCAATGAATCAGGAAGCCCTACCTTCTTTTTCTGCCCTAGCCCAATCAATCATAATCGATAGTCTTTATGAGCATTACAAAGGTCTTCGTTACAGAATCATTGGAGTAGCCCGTCATAGTGAGACACTGGAAGAATTGGTTGTCTACCAAGCTCTATATGGAGAAGGCAGCATATGGGTGCGTCCACTGGCCATGTTTCTAGAAAATATTGTGATCAATGGACAATCGAAGCCAAGATTCAAATTAGTTCAATAGCCTTTTTCTTCTGAGCTGTCACTTAGTATATTGTCTTTCTAATTGTGCAGGCACTGCCTGCATAATTGGCCTTGCCACAGCTAATGATTTTCCGCATTTTTTACGCAACTGACCAGAAAGCAAGCGAATATTTCAGAATCGACTCGAATAAAATCTTAAATAGTTTGAGAGGAAAAGAGAGTTCTGGTTTAATCGTTGTTGTTCAGAGTTTTACGCAGAATGGGTCTGAAAATCCTTGTGTCGCTGGTTCGATTCCAGTTCTGGCCAACCTTTCTCTTGCCGGAGAATAACGGAAATCCAACGGAGTTGGACTTCCAGACCTTAAATCACCCAAAACAGATCTTTCGATAATTTTTTCAAACATCGCTTTGGAGTGTCAGTTCCGTTGGATTTCCGTTAAAAACGGAACCGCTCCTTTTAACTACCTTAAAATCAAATAGAAAAGACAGGAGATACGACGATTATTGATCCTCTAGTCGCTGAAAAGGAGTCAGAAATGGGCTATATTCGCGAAACCAAACTCAAGAAAGGCGGGGTCCGTTACCAAGCTGAAGTCCGTCTTAAAGGACATCCAACCCTCACCGCAACCTTTGATCGTCGCACCGACGCCAAGGCATGGGTGCAGAAACTTGAGACAGAAAAACTCAAGGCATACATAGCAAAGAATCCGGATAGTT
>CAZOKX010000007.1:28515-53203 GCA_964580785.1 uncultured bacterium | reverse complement strand
ATACGTCATTCAATTATGATACAAAATGAAAAATAAATTTTAAACAACTATATGTTGTTCAATACATGGCTTGAAAAAATATGCATCCCTGAGCTCAAACCGGGAGATGTGCTTATTTTAGACAATGCGAGTTTTCACAAGTCGAAGGCAACTGTTGAGATGGTTACAGAGGCAGGATGCGAAGTTTTGTTTTTACCTCCATACTCTCCTGACTTAAATCCTATCGAAAAATTTTGGGCCAACTTTAAAAAACGAGTGAAAGAAAGCGTCAAATTTTACTCGCATCTTGCTGAAGCGATTGACGTTACTTTTTTAGAGATTTGCAGATGATTAAAAATTTAAATTCAAACCACTATACCATTTATCAAAAATAAAATTTAGCACGTAATCCTCTGATCTTTCGACACGATTAGAGCATTATGCGCTAAAAGTTATTTTTGATAAATGGCGTTACTGCTATTCCAGAACTTTCAGACTCATACAGCTTCGAAATGGTTTAAAAGTTAAGGTGTTGGGACGGAGCAATCCAATCCGCTTCATTTCTTTCTTAAGCCGTTTGAGGTAGAGTTCTTTTTTTTCATGCTGTTTTGCACAGTGATAAAAGAGACGAAGTCCTCGGAATAACTCGACTTTTTCCCAAAAGAAGAGAGGAGCCTTCTCATCAATTTTTTTGCGTAGAAAATAGCTCAATAAAGCGGTTGTTGGAGGGTACGGATTGTCCATTGCTCCGGAAAAATGGGAAAGGGCGATCTCTTTTCCTTCTTGATTCCAAAGCCAGCAACCGAAGGGGGCATATAGAGGAAGCTTTTCATCTGCAAGGAGCTCCGTCGGATAAGAATCTAAACAATTTTGAGCCCGCTTCCAGCTGTTATTAAGAAGGTCTAAGCGGATTAGGTTTGCATCGATGTAGAGTCGTTCAGACTGGGGAATTGTTGCAAAGAGATCGGAAAGTTTCTCAACATCAGTTTCTGTTTCTTTGGCATCGCGCAACAAGTATCCTGCGCAGCGCAGAGCTGAGGAGGAGTATGGAATGGTAGCACAATTTTGAAACTTTTTAAGACCTGCTTGCAATCCTTTGTAATGGGAGGTTAGAATGCATCCGATGAGGTCGGATTCCTCTTTGTTTTGCAAAAAGTGGAGATTTTCTTTGACCCAATGAAAATGGCCTAAATGCAGCATACAATAAAACGCGTTTGCAGAGATCAAGGGATCGGGATCCCTTTCGATAATCTCTATTAAAGGGATCGGCTTCGCCAGCCAAAAGCTCAATTGGACAGCAAGGTGAAGAAGGGGCGGTTGATCCTTCTTTTCCAAAGGCAGGATAAAGGGGAGCGGTTCCAAGTTCTGTATCAAGTTGGACAGGAGATTCTGGCTGTCCTCCGAACGGAAAATATGGGGCAGATGGCGTGCTGCAAGCAAAGCAAAATGGTAGGCAGCGAATCGATCGCGCAGCGATGCTTCATGGAGGCGGAAGGTGATGTGCTCGCTTAATACATTCAGAAGTGGGTGTCTGGGATACTTGCGGACGCACAGCTCTAGGCATTTGATTTCTTCGTTGATATCATCGATTGCTTTATAGACCAACGCCTTGCCTAAATATTCTAAAGGAGCTCCAGGCGTGGACCGCAGTTTACTAAACTCATCGAGGGCAAGCGCATACAGTTTTTGTTTTTCCTGGTTTTTCTTTACAGCTCGACCTTCTTCTAAAAGAGTGACGCCGGCGCGGAACAACGCTTCCCTTCCTTCTGCTCTTCCCATGAACGAGCTACCGATTCTCCGGTATTCGCTAAGTGCTTTAGAGTAATTTTTGTCTGCTAAAAAGGCGTCGGGAACTGCAAGGCAATTGACCATCACATTTTGACTGCCGATCGACACTTCAATTTGTGGCATTTCAAAGTCTGCATCGCGATAGAGAACGCCGACATGTGTTCCACTCATGGGGATGTGGCTGATATAATGAAACTGGAGGACCCCATCTAGATAAAACCGGAGATGGTTGTCGACCTTTTCGATTTGCACTTGATGTGTGACATTCGTTATGAAGCACACGCCGGGGATGTCTAATACCTCAACATTGGAGCGGAACAGTTTGCATCCAGGCTTGATCTCTGAACCAACCCATAAACAATACCCTTCTTCAAACCCTTTCCGCTCGTCTGCTTCCGGGATATTGAGAAGAAAACCGATCCCATTGCCATTTTCTTTAAGTTGAATTTTTGCTTTAAGTTTGGTGTTGCCCGAAAAGCTCACGCGCGAAATCATTAGACTTACCCATTCCATGACAGTGGGAAGCCGGGTAATCGCAAGGTGCTTGGCAAGCAAGATGTTTTCCTGAAACTCCCAGTCCTCTTTTCTGTCGACAAGCAGTTCAGCTGCGGGAATCCATTCGGGCCTTCCCTCGATGTAGCTTTCCACTTCTGTTATGATCTCTTCAACAGACTTAAAGCGCTGGTAGGGATCGAATTGAAGGCCTCGTTTGGCAATATCGGCAAGGTGTTGCGGAATATCGCGGTAGGGGGCTATTTCTTGCGGGTAGGTGAACTGCTCGAGGTGCACTGTTTTGCGAAAACTTTGGATTGACGTGCGTTGAAAGGGTAAGCGCAGTGTGAGGACCTGATAGAGGATGACTGCTAAGGAATAAATGTCAGTTGCAAAAGAAGAGGCTACTCCGCTAATCCTTTCTGGAGCAATATAAGAAAGGGTGCCTGGGACCTTGCCAGGTCTTGTCAGATCTGGCTCTGGAGGATCTTTTTTTTCAGCGTCCTGCAATTCTTTTGTTTCGCTGACAAAATCGGCTAGGCCCCAGTCAAGGATCAACACTTCGCCATACCTTCCAACGATGATATTATCAGGTTTGATATCTCTATGAAGGATCCCTTTCGAATGGGAATACGCGATAGCCTGGCAGACGTTGAGAAAGATCCGCATCAGAGTGGGGATAGATGAGCCGATAGGATGTTTGACCTCCCCCTCTTTTTCTTCATCATAAGCTATTTTTAGAATCTGCTTAAGTGTTTCCCCTTCAATATAGGGCATTGTGTAGTAGGTCTCTTCGCCTTTTTGGCAGATTGTATAGATGGGAATGATCGAAGGGTGGGTCAGCTGAGATGCAATGCGCGCTTCGCGCAAGAACCGCTCCTGAAGAGTCTTATTGCTCTTCATCTCCTGGCGGATCCGCTTAAGAGCGACGTTGCGTCCGCAAGAAGGATCGAAGGCTAAAAAGACCTCGCCCATGCCCCCTTTTCCTAAGCTTCGAACGATCTGATAATGGTCGATCTGTATGGGATCAACGCCTGTTTTTTTCATCTCATTTAGTTCTCTTTGCAAGTTCGTAGGCAGACTCTTAAATTCACCTCTTCTTTACATATATGCCCGATTCAAATCAAGCTTGAATCAAGTTGTAGGAGGGAGCGGCTACTTGCAAACAACAGGCTGTTTCGGTATACCTTGGGATCTTTGAGGATAAATGGAAAGAAAAAAAATTATATTAACAGGTGATCGCCCAACGGGGCCTTTGCACTTGGGGCATTATGTCGGATCCTTAAAAAATCGCGTGGAATTGCAGACTCATTCCACGCAGTTCGTTATGATTGCCGATGCTCAAGCGCTGACCGATAATTACGAGCATCCTCAGAAAGTGCGTGAAAACGTGCTCCAAGTCGCCTTAGATTATTTCGCTGTCGGCATCGATCCAGAGCAGACGACTATCTTCATCCAGTCGCTCATCCCTCAAATCGCCGAGCTGACGCTGTATTACTTAAATTTGGTGACCTGGAATCGCTTGAAGCACAACCCTACTGTCAAACAAGAGATCGTTCAAAAAGGTTACGGAGAAAGCGTCCCTGCCGGGTTCATGGTCTATCCGGTCAGTCAAGCAGCTGATATCACGGTTGTCAAAGCAGACCTCGTGCCTGTGGGCGAAGACCAGCTTCCCATGATCGAACAGACCAACGAGATCGTTCGAAGCTTCAATCGGATCTATCAAAAAAAAGTTTTGGTCGAAGCTCAGGCGCTGATCCCCAAAATGGCCCGCTTGCCAGGAACTGATGGGAAAGCAAAAATGAGCAAATCGCTTGGTAACTGCATCTACCTCGGTGATAGCGCCGATGCTGTTTCCAAAAAAGTGAAAGGGATGTATACCGATCCTGGGCATCTTAGGATCGAAGATCCCGGCAAAGTCGAAGGGAATCCTGTTTTCACCTATCTAGATGCTTTTGATTCCGATAATTCTGTAGTGGAAGAGTTAAAAGCCCAATACCAGCGTGGAGGACTTGGGGACTCTATTGTTAAAAAACGGCTCAATGAAGTACTCCAAGCCTTTCTTGAGCCGATCCGTCAGCGGCGAGAGACCTATGCAAAGGATCCTCAAGCTGTAATGCAAATAATCAAAAAAGGGACGGAAAAGACCGTTCATATTGCCGAGAAAACGCTCCAAGAGGTGCGCCATGCAATCTGCTTGGATTACTTTTAGAGCAAAAAAAAAGCGATAGCTCGAATATAGAAAAGCTCTCCGAAAAATCTGAATACAGTCCACGGTAGCCACGATACTAGAGCTTTAGCAGTTCTAGTCTCTGTGCTGCTCTTCTTCAATTTCGTGGTTGATATCCTCTTCCTCTTCAGCAAGGGGCTCCTTGCTTTCTAGAAATTCTCGAAAAAGGATGTAGATTCCCCCGATGGCAAATAAGACTGGAAGGAGGATTTCCCAAGAGATGTCGAACTGTACAGTGACGAACACACCGACAAACACAAACAGGGAAATCCCCATGTCATAGTGGCGTCCTAATAGATATTGCCGCAATGCAAGAGGGATTCCCAAAATGAGCATGATGCCTGGCCACCAAGCGGCCAAATAAGAAATGATTGCAAGCCCGAGCAGAAAGAGAGAAACGGCAATCGCTTTTGCCTTTTTTTTTGATGTCAGTGCTTTGGCCATATCAGCTCCTCCTATTTGTCATAAATAGAGGGATCGCGATTAATTGCAAAGATAAATCGATGTGTCCGACACACGAACTCAAACTGTCGGGCTCTGCTTTTCACCTGACTGCGCGCGGGCAACGCAAAACATTAACAAGACGATCAGATCGCCAATAAACCGCGTTTTGAGCGGTTTTTAGGTTTAGAAAAATTTTCTGCAGTCAGTTTTAAAGAACTTTGCCAATCTCAACGCCATCACTTTACCAATCGGACGCTTACCGTTCTCCATTTCGCTGATATGGTTTTGAGAAACCCCAATAGCGTCGGCAAGCTCCTTGGATGGGGCCGTTGTTCTAAGTCCCAAGCTAAGCTAGCAAGTTGTGCTGCTACAGATTCAGGAAGCTTCTTTTTCTGTTTGGCCGCCGCTGAAGAAAAGATCACGGGCCAATTTCCAGATTCGCTCATGTCATCTCATTTTATAAAGCAATGATCCTTCTTCACAGAAAGTAGATGGCCAATGACTACAATACGATGGATGATAAATATATATTTTTCTTTGGAGGATTTTGGTAAGAAGCACCAAAGTATATCCTCATTGAAGTCAAAGAAAATTGGGGGCGGTGTGACTCGAACACACGAAGTCCGAAGACGGGGGATTTACAGTCCCCTGCAATTGCCGCTATGCGACACCCCCAAAAGAAATGAGAGAAAAGAATGCTGGCTAAAGGACTTGAACCCTCAACCGTCCGCTTACAAGGCGGATGCTCTACCATTGAGCTAAGCCAGCAAAACTGTGAAGTGGAACTTATATCAAAAAACAGCGTTTCTATTCAACAACTTATTTTATCTAGGACCTACATCACTGGGTTCTTAGGCTCTTCGATCTGCTCTTTTGTTTTAGGAACCAAAGAAGGCAGAGACTTTTGAAAAAAGAAAGAAGAGACTTTAGAGGTGTGTTGAGTTGTTTGGGGCTCGGCAACAGAATCTGCAGAGAGAACTTCCGCATGAAACTTCTTCTTGTTCCCCTTTTCTTCGCAGCATTTTTTATATTTTTTCCCAGACCCGCAAGGGCAAGGATCATTACGACCGACTTTAATCATCGCTTCCTCTAATAAAGAAGATAGAGGTTACTCAAAATTACCGAATTCGTCTAGAGGAAACTTCTTCGCCTTGATCTTTCCATTGAAATGAAGTAAAATTCCAAGGTAAAATAAGATTTTATAATGTCACAGATTGACTTACATATCCCTGTTGCAACCCCCCCTTGGACAACTCTTGGAAGGAAGCTCGAAAGTATGTGCCGCAAGGCCCTTTACGACTTCCGGCTTCTGGAAGGAACCTCTAAGCTAGCGATTGCTCTTAGCGGAGGCAAAGACAGTTTGAGCCTCCTCTTTTTGCTCAAAGCCATTCTTGGGAATGGCTTTCCGAAAATCGACCTTGTGGCTGTCCATATTACGGGGGAATTTTCCTGCGGCGCTGGGGTGAGCACTTTTTTTCTAAAAGGGATCTGCCATGCGCTGGACGTTCCCCTTATTACCTGTGAATCAAAGCAAAAAAGGGAGACTCTCGAATGCTATAGCTGCTCAAGGGAAAGGAGGAAGTTGATCTTTAATGCAGCAAAAGCTGTAGGGGCTAACACTATCGCGTTCGGCCATCACCGAGACGACAGCATTCAAACTCTTTTAATGAACTTGCTGCATAAGGCGGAGTTTGCAGCCAACTTGCCTAAAGTTCCAATGCATGATTTTGGCATCACAATCATCCGACCACTGATCTACATCCCTGAAATAGACTTGAGCTCGTTCGCACAGTTGTATGGTTTTGCACGGATCATGTGCCAGTGCCCTGTCGGTCAAAAGTCATTGCGAAAATCAACCAAGCTTTTGATCGAAAAGCTTGAAGATGTATTTCCCAATGCTAAAGAAAACCTCGCGCAAGCATCTCTTAAATATGGATCAGATAAAGCAAAAAGAAAAAGCAGTTAGAAAACAAGTTTTGCGATTTCTTTTTTTATTCAAAAGATGCTAACTTGGAATTTAATGGATTAATTCGAGATGAAGCATGGGCGTGCACCTTTACGAATTTCTTGCTGTGATTTGCTATTTTATCATCCTGCTTATTATTGGAATCACCTCTTACCGCCGACACATTTCAGCAACTGACTTTATCATTGGCGGTCGATCGTTAAACTATTGGCTGACTGCATTAGCTGCCCATGCAAGCGATATGAGCAGCTGGCTGTTCATGGGATACCCCTCCATCATTCTAACGGGAGGATTATTCAACAGCTGGGCTGCGCTTGGGTTGATCTTTTTCATGTTTTTGAACTGGCAACTCATTGCTCCCAAAATCCGCATTGCTACAGAACAGTATAATAGCCTTACCTTCTCCTCTTTCTTTGAAAGCCGCCTAGCAGATACCTCAGGCCTCATCAGTGTGTTTACAGCCTTGATGCAATTGGTCTTCTACACAATCTATATCTCGTCTGGTCTCGTCGGCCTAGGGTTGCTACTCGAAACTCTTTTTAATCTCAACTACGACATCGGTATTTTGATCGGGATACTGATCGTTGTCCCTTACGTGTTTACTGGAGGTTACGTTACTCTGGCATGGATCGACTTGTTCCAAGGGATCTTCTTAATGTGCGTAGTTACGTTCGTTCCATTCTATCTTCTGCCAAAAGTAGGCGGATGGGATGGGATCAACCAAGCGATCACAACGCAGAAACTGACCCTTTCCCTACTCCCCGACTTCAGCGCTAAAACCTGGTTTCAGATCATTGCCATGAAGGCGGGATGGGGGCTTGGTTACTTTGGCCAACCTCATATTATCACTAAGTTCATGGGGATTCGGAATGTCCACGAGATCAATAAATCGAAGTGGATTGGAATGACCTGGATGGTCCTCTCATTAACAGCTGCAACGCTTGTTGGACTGGTTGGAATCGCCTACTTTCAAGGAAGCCTGAAAGACCCTGAGCAAGTGTTCATCGAAATGGTGCGCGATTCATTCGCACCTTTCTTAATCGGCTTTATTTTATGCGCAATCCTTGCCGCAACCATCAACGCGATGAGCTCCCAAGTGCTCGTTCTTTCTTCGAGCTTAACCGAAGACTTCTACAAAAAAATCTTCCGAAAAAATGCGGGATCAAAGGAATTGCTGCTCGCTTCTAGATTCGGCGTTATTGTTGTTGCATTAGTCGCTTACTTGATTGCTTATGGCAAATGGAGCACAATTTATTCTCTCGTGCTTTATGCCTGGTCTGGACTAGGATCCTCTTTCGGCCCGCTACTTTTACTCTCCCTCTATTGGAAATCTGTCAACAAATACGGAGCGTGGAGCGGAATTTTAGCTGGGGGAATAATTGCTGGAGTTTGGCCCTATTTTAATATCTTTATTCCATTTGCGATTCCTTCGATGCTGCCAGGGTTTTTGATCAGCTTTTTGCTCATCATCTTCGTCTCCCTAGCCACGCATCATAAGGTGGCCAAGACGTTAGAAAATTAGGAACTCTCTTATGACGCGCAAACCTTACATCTTATTAACTAATGACGATGGGATCTCAGCTCCCGGACTAAAGTATCTCTGGGAAGCGGTTGCTGGCATTGCCGATCTATCGATTATTGCCCCCGCAACGGAGAAATCCGCTGTGGGATTGGGCATCACGATCCGCAAGCCACTCCAGATCCAACCCTTTCAATGGGAAAACCAAACTCCTGCTTGGAAAGTCAACGGCACCCCAGCAGACTGCGTTCGATTAGGCATTAGCGTGATTCTCAAAAAGAGACCCGATCTGATTGTTTCTGGGATCAACCGCGGAGCCAATTCCGGACGCAACGTTCTCTATAGCGGCACAATTGGCGGTGTGATTGAAGGGACGTTGCGCAATGTGCCTGGAATTGCTTTTTCATGTGCTGACTTCGAAAAACCCGATTATAGTCTGACCTTGCCCCATATCGGGAAGCTTGTGGAGCATATTCTCACTAATCCCCTTCCAAAAGGGACGTTGTTAAATGTCAACTTCCCCCCAACACCGGTGATCAAAGGGATTAAAATGGCCCGACAAGGCAAAGGGTACTGGATTGAGGACCCATTAGAACGGCTGCACCCCGAAGGCCATTCTTATTACTGGCTAGGCGGAAAATGGCATGAGCATGACGAACGCGAAGATAGTGATGTCTTTATGCTCAACGAAGGCTATGGAGCTGCGGTGCCGATCCACGTCGATGAAATGACCGACATGGAGCTGTTCAAAGCGCGCAAAGAGCATTTTGATAATCATTTCAACCAGTTTATTGAAAATCAGGAATCCGCGCAGAAATAGAAATTATTTTCTCTGTTTGGCCTGAATCTTCTCGTAACCATCAAGGCGCACTAGAGCTTCTTGCTGAGCCCTTTCAATAATTTCCCGCCCTCCTTCGATGGCAAAAATTCTGCGCAGCTCTTCTTTGAGTGCATCGCTTATTGAAAAATCGGAACCTCCATCCGTTGCGACTTCATCTGTGTGCTTGAGTTGGTATTCGCGCGCTTGATTAATCAAGCCAACATACGCATCAAAAATTTTTTTTAAAACAGGCTCAGCGCGAAGCAGCTCCTCTTGGGATTCGATTTGCTCGAGGTGCTTGATCAACATCCGGCTTAATGCCTCCCCTTCCTTCTGAAAATCTTCTGAGGAAGAGGGGGAGCAGGCGTAAAGAGCAGTCAATAGAATTAATAATAAAATTGGCTTCATCATGCAAGTTGGTCTAAAAGTCGGAATCTCCCAACACAAGGACAATGGTATGAGATCAGTACTTGAATGTATAGAACTAAACGCAGCTGAAACGCTAGGAGATGCAAGGATAACCCTCATTCGAACCATTTGCGCAGGAAAAAAGACCCACAAAAATTAGCCTTATTGCCCAGTGCCCGTTGGAAAAATCCTCTAGAAAAGGGGTTCATATCAACCAATATAAAAAGGGGTAATTTAGGGCCTTTTCTATCGAATCGGACCGCTTCGATCCATGTTTATGAAGAAATCTACTTGTGAAAAAATCAACGTTCCCTTTAGATTATATACTTCGTTTGAGGATAGTTATCGGGCGTATAGCTCAGTTGGTAGAGCGCCTGTTTTACACACAGGTGGTCATAGGTTCGAGTCCTTTTGCGCCCAAGATCTGAAAAGCGAGTTGCGGGAGTAGTTCAATTGGTTAGAGCACCGCCCTGTCACGGCGGAAGTTGCGGGTTCGAGCCCCGTCTCCCGCGCATTCTTTAATGCGCTTCTTATTTAATTTTAAAAACACAGTTGTCCTAGCTTACATTAGCAACTCTTAGTTGCCTAGATCAAGCAGCCGTTTTCCCATCAGGGCGATTTAACTAAATTTTTTTGATAAGAGATCGGTTATATGGCATATTGAATGCCTCAAAATTACAGCTCATTATAGCAAGCCCGTGATTTCTGACCCCTGCTTAAGGTAGTAAAATTTTTTGATATAGAGGTCCATGGCAATAAAAAATAAGCAGCTTCACTAAAGATTGTTACCATCAAGCATATTTTTCTGTACAACAGACCCTTAAATCAGTATTTTATCTTGTTGAATCATCACGAGGAATTTTATGTCTGTCCCTCAATCTAACACAAAAACCAGAATGCACCATCTGGCCTCATTTTTCTGGATAGCCGCCGGCGCCTTTTTGGCGGCAGTCTCCATCCGTATTTTCCTTCTTCCCAATCAGTTGATCGACGGCGGGGTTGTCGGCGTATCGTTGATACTAGCTCGACTTTACGGAGATCACTACCTATCTTACGTCCTTGTCCTGCTTAACCTCCCTTTTATTTTCCTAGCCTACACCTATATACGGAGGACTTTTGTCATCCATATGCTGCTAGCTGTCATCCTCTTTGCAGGCTTTCTAATCGTCCTTGAAGACGCTCCTCCTTTTATTGCCGATCCTCTTGAGATTATCGTATTTGGTGGTGCTATTTTGGGCGTAGGATGCGGGCTTATCATTCGGAACGGAGGCTGCTTAGACGGCACCGAGATCTTAGCAATCATCATTAACCGAAAAAAGGGGTTTACCGTTGGGCAAGTGGTCTTGTTCATTAACGTCTTCATCTTCGGAGCCTATGGCTGGATCTTTCAAGACTGGCACATCGCTTTACGCTCTTTGATGACCTACATTGTGGCCTTTAAAATGATCGATCTCGTCATCGTTGGCCTCGATGAGCTCAAATCAGCGCTGATCATCTCTTCTAAACCCAAAGAACTTGGGAACGCAATCATGAACGAGCTTGGGCTCGGGCTGACAATCATGCACGGAAAAGGCGGTTTTTCTGGAGATACAAGGGAAATCCTATTTGTCATTATTGAAAGGTTAGACTTATCAGAGCTCAAAGAAATTGTCCTCCGCGAAGACCCTACTGCATTTATGGCCATTGAAGATTTGCATGAAGTAGTTTATGGAAAGCAAGCCTTTGTCCCTTATAAAAAACGACCACGAGCCAAATTGTTCAAGAAAAAAAACTAGGCTAGATCTTGCAAGTAGCTCTTAAGCCTCGCTTAAAGAAGAAAACGGTTTTTAGAGCGTATTTTAGTGGTGGCTGCAGCATGTGGGTTGGGATAGTCCGCCTGCAAGCTCCGATAAATAGGAGCCATACTCGCTTTTAGCGTACTGCACAGCAAACTGCCTCAACTGAAAAGAATCGATGAAGCCCATCCGGTAGGCAATTTCTTCAATGCAGGCTATCTTAATCCCCTGCCTCATCTGGATGGTCTGCACGTAGCTGGATGCTTGTTGAAGGGCTTCATGAGTCCCTGTATCAAGCCATGCAAATCCTCTTTCAAAAGTACGCAAGTGCAGATCACCCCGTTTAAGGTAGGCCATGTTCACATCGGTGATCTCATATTCAAACCGGTTTGACGGCTTAAGGTTGCGTGCAATGCTCACCACGTCATTGTCATAAAAATACAATCCAGTTACTGCATAGCGGGAGGCAGGATGTTCTGGCTTTTCAAAGATTCCAGTAACCTTCATCTGATGATCAAATTCAACAACGCCATAACGCTCAGGATCTTTAACTTCGTAACCAAAAATAATTGCTCCGGTTTCTAAATCCTTGCATGTGGAGAGGATTTCAGGAAGCGCGTGGCCATAGAAAATATTATCGCCAAGAACAAGAGCTACATTATCTTCACCAATAAACTTCTCGCCAATGAGAAATGCTTGCGCAATCCCTTCCGGCCGGTGCTGGGGAAGATAAGAGAATTCGAGTCCATATTTGGAACCATTACCGAAGATCCGTTCAAATCTGGGCAGGTCTTCTGGAGTTGAAATGATCAAGATTTCCCGAATACCTGCTTGCATCAGGACAGACAAGGGATAATAGATCATCGGCTTGTCATAGATTGGCAAGAGTTGCTTACAGAGGCCAAGAGTCACTGGGTGCAACCGAGTGCCTCTCCCGCCAGCAAGAATAATCCCTTTCACTTCAATTACTCCTTTAGAATGTAAACTCCATCTAATCCGCGATGCCGTTCTTTATAATCCAAACCATATCCAACAACAAAATGGTTGTCGATATCAAAAAGCATATAATCGGGACGGTAAGAAACTTGGCGAGGCACTTTCTTATTGACTAGGACAAGGGATTTCAGGCTTTTGGGGTCCTTATTCTGAAGAAGGGAAACAATCTGGGTCAAGGTTTGCCCAGAATCAAAGATATCATCGACAATTAAGGCATGCTTGTCATGGATATACAGTTCCTCAAGTCCTAATAAAACAAGCTTTCCCCTTCCAGTTCCGCGATGTCCGTAACTGCTTGCTTGAATATATTCGATTTCGCAAGGAATATGGATTTTGCGGATGAGATCGGCAGTTAAACAGATCGCTCCTTTCATGACCATAACAACCGTCAGCTCTTTTCCTGCGTATTCGCGATCAATCTGCTGTGCGACCTGTTCAACTTTTTCCTGGATCTGTTGCTGAGAAATGAGCACTTGCAAATTTGTCATGAATTCGTAGGAAGAAGAAAGTTACAGCCTTCAAGAATTAGTTGATCGATGTACGTAATATTGTAATCGTTACTTAAAAAACGGGGGTCTTCAAACATATAGAGGTGAAAAGGAATTGTTGAGTGGACGCCGCCGATATGAAACTCTCGCAAAGCCCTTTTGGCTACTGCGATGGCTTCTGCCCGGTCTTTGCCCTTCACAATCAATTTAGCAATCATCGAATCGTAATTAGGTGGGATTCTGTACCCAGAATAGCAAGCGCTATCGACTCGGACATGAGGGCCTCCTGGTGGAATGTAATACTCCAGGAGCCCAGGAGAGGGTGCAAAGTTGTTCGCCGAATTTTCTGCATTGATCCGACACTGAATCACATGGCCTTTGAACTCGACATCTTTTTGCTTAAGCTTAAGCTTTTCTCCCATCGCAATTTTAATCTGTTCCTTAACGAGGTCTACCCCCGTGAGTTCTTCAGTAACAGTGTGCTCAACTTGGATACGGGTATTGACTTCCATGAAGTAGAAATTCCTCTCTTCATCAAGCAAGAACTCAACAGTTCCAGCAGAGTGGTAGTTTGCAGCTTTTGCGATCGCAACTGCCGCTTCACCCATCTTTTTGCGCATGGAAGGGGTTAAGATCGGGCTGGGAGCTTCTTCAATGAGCTTTTGTCGTCGGCGCTGGATTGTACAGTCCCTTTCGCCTAAATAAAGGTAATTGCCATGCTTATCCCCAAGGATCTGCACTTCAATATGGCGGGGATTGACGATCATCTTTTCCAAATAAACATCGGGGCTATTAAAGCTCGCTTCTGCTTCTGCTCGCGCAGCAGAAAATTGCCGGACAAATCCATCAGGATCATGAGCAATCCGGATCCCTTTGCCCCCACCACCAGCGGAAGCTTTAATGAAGATGGGGAAGCCAATCTTTTTGGCCTCATTCAATGCCTCTTTGACATCTTCAATAACTCCTTCAGAACCTGGGATTACAGGGCATTTAACGCCTCTTGCTGTGGCTTTAGCTTTAGCTTTATCGCCAAGAAGGGCAATTGTTTCAGGAGAAGGCCCGATAAAATTAACGCCGCAGCTATTGCAGATGGAGGCAAAATTGGCGTTCTCGCTTAGAAAGCCGTAACCTGGGTGTAGAGCATCTGCACCAGTAATTTCACAGGCAGATAGTATATTGGAAATTTTCAAATAGGATTTTTGGGATGGAGGCTCGCCGATGCAAATTGCTTCATCAGCATGCAATACATGCAAGGCTTCGGCATCTGCTTGGGAATAAAGAGCGACCGTTTGAATTCCAAGATCGTGGCATGCTCGGATAATTCTAACGGCAATCTCGCCTCGATTGGCAATAAGTACTTTTTGCATAGGATCTTGTATTAGACGATTCTTAGTATTTTTGTCCCAAATTCAACAGGAATGGCATTATCAACCAGGATTTCAGCAACGACACCGCCAACTCCTGCTTTGACTTCATTCATCACCTTCATTGCTTCGATGATGCAGACAACCGTATTTTCTTCAACGCGGTCTCCCACTTTAATAAATGGAGGATCGTCTGGAGATGGAGAAGAATAATAGGTACCAACCATCGGTGATTTCACATAACGGCCTTCCGTCTCATCTTTTTTCCCTGCAGTGGAGATTTCTTCATGCGCACCTTGTTTTGCATTGGAACTAATTGCAACCGAGCTCCGATGCAACATTTCAGCTTCCCTTATGGGGGCTGGATGGAAAACCGAGGGATAGGCAACAGCTACTGGCTGTTGAACAGGGTGGCTATGCTCGTCGTGACGTTCGAGATGGATTTCATATCCCGTCTTTTCCTTAATCATGAGTTTTTTAATGCCCGCGCGCTCCATTGAGGTCATCAATTCTTTGATTTGCTTTAGCTCCACGCATTCTCTCCTAACGTTATACCCTTTGGATGTATTCATTTGTTTGAGTTTCGACTTTAATGATATCCCCTGATTCGACAAACATCGGAACTTCAACCTTTGCCCCTGTTTCTAAAACAGCCGTCTTCGTTGCGTTAGCAACATGAGCTGCAGACTGACTTTCTTCGGTTTTAACAACCATCAGCTCCAAGAATTGTGGGAGCTCCACTGAGAATATCGAGTTCCCGTAGAACATGGCTTTTAACTCTGTGCCTTCTTTGAGATAGTTAACTTTATCGCCAATCACGAGAGAAGGAACAAGGACTTGCTCTAAGTTACCGATATCAAGGAAAAGATAATCCTTTCCTTCAAGGTATAAAAACTCAAGCCGCCTTTCAGCTAGCGACACGTCTTGAACTGGCTGATTAAGCTTGAAGTTCTTTTCGACAACATCGTCTGACATCAAGTCTTTTAATTTCGTTTTGATAAAAGGAACCCCTTTTGCAACGGTTACTTTGACGCAAGATTCCACGCGATAGATCTTATCATCGAGAGAAATGGTCATTCCTGGGGTCAGTTGATTGGTGGTTGTCATGTCAATAGTCCTTACTACCTTAGTTTCAAAAAGAGGAGATGGTTATCAAATGGGCCACGATCTCTTTCAGCTCGCGCAGGGAAGAGATCTTATAATCCACATCACTTAGCTGTCCCATCGAATTCAACCCTCTACCCCAACGCATCTGAACAGTTTTATAGCCCAGCTCACGGGCAGGAGCCAGATCGATGGAAATTCGATCTCCGCACACAACGATTTCTGTTGGAGCATATCCCAGATCATCCGCTAGAGCTTGATAATGAATTTTTTTATTGCCAGGCTCAGCGACAACGATCTTACTAAAAATTCCTGAATCAATACCAGCTTTTTTCAACTTAGCTAACTGCTGTGAAGATTTTCCGATCGTGACAAGGGCAATTTGATGGGAGCGAGAGAGCTCATCGAGAACCTCGTTAGCACCCTTCAAAGGGAATAAAGGGACATCAAAAGAAATATTGCCATAAACTTCTTGAACGCCGATCGAAAGCAGAGCGGGGTCGGCGTTGTGAATCTCAAGAAATTCAGCCAAAGCCCGCTTAGCGCTATCTGCTGCTAGGTCGAGCCTCTTTAATAAATCAAGGGCCTTAGAGAAATCCGGAATACTCAACCCCTCTTGAACCAAACGCTTCAATGCATCTTCAAGCTTAAAGGGGGTAATGCATCCGGAGGTGTCGACTAAGGTGTCGTCTAAATCAAAGATGATTAACAATTTTCATCAACTCTCGGGCTAATTTTATTGAATTATGGCGGATCAAGCTCCGTTTGATCAGATCCTTTTTGCGAGCCTCTTTCGGCTCTCCAAGAAGAGGTGCAAGGACTACGCGCTCGTCCTCTAAATCATTTTTTACAAGCTCTCCTTCTTCCGCATAGACATCAATGAGCTCCTGAGAGGGGGTTTGATCGTTGACCAAGACAAAATCAAAGATATCGTCGCCAACAAACCGCTTGACTTCTTCTAGATAGCTTTTTACAGAAAATCCTGTTGTCTGACCTTTTCGGTTCATCAAATTGACAACGAAGGTCTTCTTTGCTTGAGAATTGCGAAGGGCTTCGCTCACGCCTTCAACGAGCAAGTTAGGAATCAAGGAGGTGTGGAGACCTCCCGGGCCGATGACAATCAGATCAGCATTCATGATTTCATTAATTGCATGCGGATTGGCTTTGGGAAACGGCTCTAAATAGATACTCTTATATCCCTGATCAATTTCTTGGGAGAGATAAATCTCCTTTTCACCTTCTAGAAGCTTCCGATTGTTGAGAAGCATCTTGAGTCTGACCTGATGGGTCGTTACAGGAATCACCTTGCCTTTGA
The DNA here is from genome assembly GCA_964580785.1 of uncultured bacterium. Classification (GTDB taxonomy): domain Bacteria; phylum Chlamydiota; class Chlamydiia; order Chlamydiales; family Rhabdochlamydiaceae; genus Acherontichlamydia. The sequence continues at coordinate 36,515 of CAZOKX010000007.1, read as the reverse complement.
TAAACAGAATTTTTCCCATCTCTTCGACAGCTTTTTCAAAACTTCCCGTTACTTTCTCTAAAGCGGATAACAAGAGGTTACCGAAACTATGTCCTTCCAATCCCCCGTTTTCAAAGCGGTAGTTCATTAAAGAGCGCATCATGTTGGATGAATTAGAAAGGGCAACTAAACATTGGCGCACATCGCCTGGAGGTAAGACCCCGAGCTCATCGCGCAATATCCCCGTGCTCCCGCCATCATCGGCCATTGAAACAATGGCGCTCAAATCGACGTTATACCCCTTTAAGCCCCGCAACACGGAGAAATTGCCCGTTCCCCCACCGATAACGACAATTTTTTTCATTACCAATCCTTTCTATTAGAGGCTGCTTTTCAGGTTTTTTAAGGTTGCAATTCCCTCTTTCAAATTGGAGGCTTTAAATAGGTATGTTCCTGAAACTAAATTATTGGCGCCCGCTTGGACACACTGCTCACCTGTTTTGGCATCGATCCCTCCATCGACCTGAATGTCAAAAGGAGGCAGTTTTGCATCTTCATTATCTTTAGATGGGACACCCCCCCCCTTCCGAAGGTTGAGCTTATTGCAAATATCACGGGTGAACTTAATTTTCTCCAAAACCCCAGGGATAAAGGCTTGGCCGCCGAACCCAGGATTGACCGTCATCAATAAAATCAAATCGCACTTATTTAAGTATTTGGGTATAAGGGATTCAGAAGTTTCAGGACAAAACGCAAGACCAGCCTCGACATTGCACCTCCGGATATAGTTCAGCGTTTCTTCGACTTCTTCTGTGGCTTCTAGATGAAAAGTAACCCGATCTGCCCCAGCTTCAACAAGCCTTTCGATATAATCAAAAGGGTTATAGATCATCACGTGAATATCGAGAAAAAGACCTGTTGCCCGGTTAATAGCGGCAACGGCGCGGGGGCCAAGAGTCAGATTGGGAACAAAATGACCATCCATAATATCGATATGAATGGCGTCAGCGCCAGAGTCTTCTATCCGCTTTGCCTCATCAGCTAGGCGTCCAAAATCTCCGGATAAAATCGAAGGTTCTACTTGAATTGGCCAATGTTTCTTATACATACGCTAAATTTTGGCTATCCAACGAAATTTATTCAAGGGAGGAATTGCAAAATCGGAATAATAACCCAACTTGCTCCCTTAAAACGCATCGCGAGTATAGGTGAGAAACAAGACTTCCGACTTAGCACGGGTCCTCAGAAGTAGAGCCCAGCACATCACCCTCTGGGCGCGGTAAGGAAGGACAAGTTGGGTTAACGGGCCTCTTAAACCATTCAAGAACCTGAAGAATCAGCGTTCTTTCCGAATTGTAGAGATCAGGGCTTTTCTTTTTGTCTTATCTTCAGTCTGAAGGACAAAGCCGAGGTACCGGATTTCAAACGCTTGCAAGGACAGGGTTGCTAGTTGTGAGGAGGGAATATGGAGGTGCGCCACTTTTTCAATTAGTTTCTCCTTTAAATTGACATCCTGGTAACCGATCAGGGCATAAAGCACCGATTCTTCCTCTTTAAAGCAAACATCTCTCTCCTGATAGATATCCTTGTTCTTTTCAACAGCATCTAAAAGAATAGAGAACAAATTTTTTAGAATTTGAGGGGAAATAACGCTGCGCAGCTCAATCGGAAAAATCGAATGGAAGAAGTTCTCCAATAGAATCTCCTCTCGCTTGCTCATGTTGGGGAATAAACATTTCAATCCCAAAAACTGCTCTTGCTGTTTGGAGATCATTCCTCCATTGTAATCGCGCACCTCACCGACAATCCTCTGTAATTCCGAAGCAACGACATGGCGAGCTTTTAGCAAGTCAACTGAGTGGTCTTGCCTTAAAAAAGAGGAGGCGGAAAGCCTAACTCGAAATACCGTAGCCTCCTTAGGGTACTTCTTTCTAAGAGTTCCGACAACTTTTACCCTATCAGGCATAAATTTAAAAAATGTCTTTGAGCGCTGAAATAACTCTTGGATCGAGGGCATCCCCTTTTGAAGGACCCTTAAAAAAATAATGGTGAATGAGAGCTCAAGATCGGTCTGCTCATCGAACGAAATAATCACCTGAGGCAGATCACGCGGGTAGCGAAGCTGTTGGGCCAAAGTAATGATATTCCGCATCACCTCTTCTTCGTTGCGGGGCATGAAGAGCGGTCGCATCAACTTTTCAACCCCATTCTTCAAGTCTTCAGATAGCCGTTCTTTCAGCATTTTAATTTCGGCAAGTGAAAATTCCTCTCCTCCAGTTTTTTCCAGTTCAAGATAGAGAAGCTGGATCTTATCTTCGCGCAATGAACTCACAAAATTTGAATCAGAAATTACACGGATTTGAGGAAAATAGACCTTTATTGCTTTAATAAGGTGCCTCTCCTCAAAAATTTCATTGTCATTAAGGAAATTCATTCCGACAAACAGACCTAAGACCCGTTTAGTCCCAAACGGCAAGTGGAGCTTAGCCTTGCATAATTTTAATGTCAGGTGACGCACTCCAGGCACATTTTCGATCTGCTGTTGGATCGCTTTGCGAAATAGATAAAAAACGTAAATGATCCGGCTCATATGGCCATACTCTCGGGCCCCTTTGAACTCCTCATTGCACATCACCAAAAAATGCTGCATTTGGGTAAAAATATCCGAATCAAAATCATCCGGCCTTTTTTCAAGAAGAGACGCGATTCTTTCCTGGATTAATGATGTCTTCTGATCAGCAGATAAGCCCTTGATCTCCAATATGCGATTAGCATGGTATACGGAGACCAACCCTAAGCGAATTTCTGTTTCCAGAATAGGCAAATTGCTGCGCACAATTTCCATTTCGAAAAGCTCGCCAACCGAAATGACCATTTCACTCACCGTAAAAACCTCATTTGTCAGCTCAGGCAGCTTAAAATCTGTTGCAAAAAAGGAAGAAATATTAAGCCTGCGCCCAGGCAATAACCAACGATGGATCATTTCATAGAAAAATTTTACCGCGTTGGCGCGATGGCGCGTTAACAAAAATACAGAAACATTGTAAGGGGATTCCCCCCACTCGGCTAAACGGATAACAGGCAGAATTTTATGAAGTTCCTCAATAGCCCCTTCAAAGTCCACGCCTCCCCTCTCTTCTCCAGACTCGGAAAAGAAAAAATCAGGTGGCAAAAGCTTGGCCAAAGCATTATGAATCGATCCGCTATAAAGCAAGCGATGTGGATTATCCGAAACGCTGTCAAGAACAGTCGTGATCTGGGGGAAGCGGTGGGAGGATGCCTGAGCGATCATCTGCTATTCCTCATAGATGCAAGGTTGATTAGTCACTTTCTCGTTCTCACAAGGCCCTATCAAGGTACCTTGGCTATACCGCAACTCTGGATCAAAAAAAGAGCGAATATGCAAATTCAATAAATTTTTCTCAGCAAGCTTGATGCAACGGGAGTGCAGAACCTTAGCGCCCTGCTGAACGATTTCTAATGCACTTTTGTAAGAAAGCTGCCCGAAAACTTTCGCATGAGGGGTGCTTTTAGGATCCTCCTGGCAAATGCCAGGCACATCCTTATAAAATTCAATGACACTTGCCCCTAAAGCAGCTCCGAGAGCCACTGCGGTCGTATCCGAGCCCCCTCTTCCAAGAGTCGTAATCTCACCTTCTTTACTCACCCCCTGAAATCCTGCAACAATCACGATCCGCCCTTCATCGAGATGTCGACTGAGTCGATGCGGCCTAACGTCGACAATCCGAGCTTCAGAATGCAAACAAGATGTGATTATGCCGGACTGGCTTCCCGTGAAACTAATTGCTTCTTTATTTTTTAGTTGCAGAGCCATTGCGAGTAGCGCCACACTGATCCTTTCTCCGACTGAAACCAACATATCCTGTTCACGCAGTGGCGGCTCTGGATGAATTTTTTTGGCAAGGGCTAAAAGCTGATCGGTCGTGTCCCCCATTGCACTGACAACAACAATGACTCGGGAATTGCTGGCGCGATTTAAAATAATTTCTGTAATTCGAGAAAACTGTTCCGTGCTTGAAACTGCCGCCCCGCCAAATTTCATTACAACCGTTTCCATAAGCAGCCGTCAACGTTAGAATAAAGGATGGAAGCAATCCTAATAAATTTTTCAAACTCTGGCAATAGAATTCAGCAAATCGTTATGCAAGAGCCCCGGATTTTTTGCCGTTGCTTATATTACGAATCTTTTGATAGCATCTTCCCTTAATAAAGCCAAAATAGATGGGCTTGATTTATAAACCTTAGGAGTAACCCTTAACATGTCCAAAGCAGCTAAAAACGGTTGGAACCAAAGCAAAATCATCGACGATGTAGACTATCACGAAGAAGACTCGAAGCAATTCATTAGCCTTTTGAACCGCAAGGAAGAGGCCGCTGGAGAAGGATCTGTCTCATCAATGAGCACAGGCCAAATCCTTAAAGGAAGGGTTGTAGAAATCACAAAAGATTTTGTCGTAGTAGATGTCGGTCTAAAATCAGAAGGGCTTGTTCCGATTGGGGAGTTTCCAGAACCAAGTGAGCTCTATTTGGACAATGAAGTTGAAGTCTATCTTGATCAAACTGAAGGCGAAGACGGGCAAATCGTCCTTTCAAGAGATAAAGCGCGCAGACAAAGGCAGTGGGAGTACATTGTTAATCACTGCAACGAGGGCTCTATTGTGAAGGGTAAAGTTATCCGCAAAGTCAAAGGTGGCCTAATGGTCGATATCGGCATGGAAGCATTCCTGCCAGGTTCGCAAATTGACAACAAGCGCATTAAAAACCTCGATGAATTTATCGGCCAATCCTATGACTTTAAAATCCTCAAGATTAATACTGAGCGCAAAAATATCGTTGTTTCCCGACGCGAACTTCTCGAAGAAGAACGGATCTCTCGCAAAGCTGAAATGTTAGAAAATATCAATGAAGGCGAGCTCCGAAGAGGCGTTGTGAAAAACATCACTGATTTCGGAGTATTCCTCGACCTCGACGGCATTGACGGACTACTTCATATCACGGACATGACATGGAAAAGAATTAAGCATCCTTCTGAAATGGTTGCTCTTGGACTAGAACTTGAAGTGATTATCCTCCACGTCGATAAAGAAAAGGGCCGCGTTGCTCTTGGAATGAAACAAAAAGAAAACAATCCTTGGGAAGAGATCGAGATGCGCTATCCTCCAGGAACAAAGATCCGTGGTAAAATCGTTAACCTAGTTCCTTATGGGGCGTTCATCGAGATTGAGCCCGGCATCGAAGGCCTTATCCACGTGTCTGAAATGTCATGGGTAAAAAATGTAACCGATCCAAGCGAAATCGTCCAGAAAGGAGATGAAGTCGAAGCGATTGTTCTCTCAGTTCAGAAAGAGGAAGGGAAAATTTCTCTTGGGATCAAACAAACAGAAAAAAATCCATGGGACGATGTGGAAAAAAAGTTCCCAATCGGTAGCAGCGTAACGGCAGAAATCCGCAATCTTACTAACTACGGCGCGTTTGTGGAGCTTGAGCCAGGAATTGATGGATTGATCCACATTTCCGATTTGAGCTGGATTAAAAAAGTCTCCCACCCATCTGAAGTTTTAAAAAAAGGAGATAGAGTTGAGGCTGTTGTCCTATCGGTTGATAAGGAGAGCAAAAAAATCACTCTCGGTGTCAAGCAGCTGAGCAACAATCCGTGGGAAACCATTGAGAAAACAATGCCTGTTGGAACACTGGTCAAAGGGATCGTTTCTAAAATCACAGCTTTTGGGGCATTTGTCGAGCTCGATAATGGAATTGAGGCTCTCGTTCATGTTACAGAACTCTCCGACCAACCATTCGGGAAAGTCGAAGATGTTGTCAATAAAGGCGAAGAAGTCACAGCTAAAGTCATTAAGTTAGATCCTGAACACAAGAAAATTGCTCTTTCGATCAAAGACTATCTGGTCGACAAGAATAAGTTTAACCGGGACGATATCGTTGTCGGGACCTCGAAAGCCAAAAAAGGCAAGAAGAGCGAAGAAACTGTAACAGAGGAAAGCAACTAATCGAGAAATAAATCGATGTTGTGTTGATAACCTAATTATGAACGCGGACCTAATAACAGTCCGCGTTTTGTGCAAAAGTAAATTCAAAAATCCAGCAAAGCCTGGACTAGTTTTTGAGTTCACTTGTGTATAATCCAATTAGGAAGAGGCTTAATTTCAGATGAATAAAGACCTAGTCGCCATTTTTGAATATTTAGAAAGGGAAAAAGGTATCAAGCGGGAAATAATTATCGCGGCTATCGAAGAATCTCTAAGAGCTGCTGCTCGCAAAAGCGTGAAAGGCTTGATCAATGTTTCCGTCCAGATCAATGCAAAAAACGGCAACATCGATGTCATTGCACAAAAAGAAGTTGTCGATAAGGTGACTATTCCTGAAGAAGAGATTACGTTAGAGGATGCTCGAGTCCTCAACCCTTATTGTGAGATTGGACAATGGGTAGACATCTCCGTCACTCCTCAAGATTTCGGAAGAATTGCTGCACAAACAGCGCGGCAAATTATCTCACAAAAATTGCGAGGGGCCGAAAGAGACGTCATCTACGAAGAATACCGCCACAGAATCAACGAAATCATTTCTGGAACAGTCAAACGCCTCGTCCGTGGAGAAACCCTTATTGTTGATCTTGGAAAAGTAGAAGCAATATTGCCCGAGCCCTACTATCCAGACACTGAGGAATACAATGTTGGCGACCGCGTACAAGCTCTTTTGCTAGAGGTCCGCGATACAGAAAGTGGAGGGGCAGAAGTCATCCTTTCCAGATCTCATCCTGAATTTGTCGCCCAGTTATTTTCTCAGGAAGTTCCTGAAATTCACGAGGGGACGATCCTCATTGAAAAAATTGTTCGGGAGGCTGGGTACCGAACAAAGCTAGCTGTACGTTCCCAAGATTCAAAAATTGATCCTGTGGGAGCTTGTGTCGGAATTCGAGGCAATCGCGTAAAAAATATTATCCGTGAACTCAACAATGAAAAAATCGACATCATCTCATTCACAGAAGATCCAGTCCAACTTCTACAAAATGCGTTAATGCCGGTCGAGATCAAAAAAATTAACCTCAATGACGATGGGTCATCTATTTCGATTGTTGTCACGGATGAGGATTATCCTGCTGCACTTGGAAAACGCGGCATGAATGCCCGACTCAACGGAGAACTCATTGGTGCTGAGCTTCATGTGCAAAAGATGAGCCAATACCAAAGCGCAATGAATATCGAACGAGCGCAGCTCGCTCTTGCTGACGATCCAACGCTCGATGAGCCTTTATCTGTTGAAGGAATCAACAGTATGATCATCGAAAGTTTGGTCGGAGCTGAATTTGATACAGCACGCAAGGTACTAAGCGCCACACCGGAACAACTTTCTTCAATTCCTGAAATCAGCATTGAAATGGCTTATAAAATAATTGAACAAATTAGAAAAAAGAGGGTCTAACAGTTGGCCAAAAATTTGAAATTAAACGTTAAAAATACGCAACTTGCCGAGGCTCTTAAGATTGGGCAGCTCAAAAAATCCTCTGGTCTGAAAAAAAAGAAAACGGACGCGGTAGAAGTAGAGCCCGCATCAACTTGTGAACCTGCTGAAACAGCTCACACAAAACAGGTTAACTCTCCCAGTGCTACTAACGAATCTAAACCACCAGAAGAACACGAACCTGAAACTGTTAGGTCTGAAAAATCTGCAGGACACCCAATAGAGCCTGAAACAAGGGACCGAACTGAGCAACCCGAGACTCAGCAAGAAGCTCTCCCAGTAAAACCTCTTGAAGGAACTCGGCAGCCATCTTATCAGCAGCAACCTTCATATCCTCAATACAGGCCTCGTTCTTCGCAACCGTATCATGGCAGCGAACAACAACGTGAGGGCGGCCACGGCCGATACACACCTGGCGGTCCTCGCCGCGAAGGCACCGGTTACACACCTGGCGGTCCTCGCCGCGAAAGCACCGGTTACACACCTGGCGGTCCTCGCCGCGAAAGCACCGGTTACACACCTGG
>CAZOKX010000007.1:0-28415 GCA_964580785.1 uncultured bacterium | reverse complement strand
TGGCGGTCCTCGCCGCGAAAGCACCGGTTACACACCTGGCGGTCCTCGCCGCGAAGGCACCGGTTACACACCTGGCGGTCCTCGCCGTGGAGTGTACACACCGATGAACAGGCCTCCAACTCCTGGAAAGGAGGCGAATGGGGAGCCAAGAAAATCCCACTCCATAAAAGAGCCCGCTAAACCTGACGCCAGAGAAGAAGAAAGCAAAAAAGCTGCATTTAAAGATTTTCGTGAATACAAGCCTTCTAAAAAGGGAGGTCCTGTTGAAAAAACATTTGACTCACGCGATCGACAAGGCCTTCGTGCTGACCTTGAGGAGCAAGGCTGGAGAAAAAAACGGCCTTCCCACAAGATGCGACCCATTCAACAAGAAGAAATCATTCGACCAAAAGAGCTAAAGGTCCGTTTGCCGATCTCTGTCAAAGACCTTGCTTCAGAAATGAAGTTAAAGGCCTCGCAGCTGATTTCTAGGTTATTCATGAAAGGAGTTGCGATCACTCTAAATGATCTCCTTGATGATGAAACGACCATTCAATTACTTGGCCATGATTTTGATTGCGAAATCAAGATTGATACAGCAGAAGAGGACCGCGTCCGCATCACTGACAAGACGATCAAGGTAGAAATTCAAGAGTCTGAACCAACTTCCCTTATTTTTCGACCGCCCGTTGCCGCATTCATGGGGCATGTCGACCACGGCAAAACAAGCTTGATCGACGCAATCCGCAAATCGAACCTCGCTGCAGGAGAAGCAGGCGAGATTACGCAGCACATCGGTGCCTTTAAATGCCATACGCCTGTTGGCGATCTGACTATCCTCGATACCCCAGGCCATGAAGCATTTTCCGCTATGCGTGCTCGAGGCGCTGACGTCACTGATATCATCATACTGGTCGTTGCCGGTGATGAGGGAATCAGAGCGCAAACGATCGAAGCGATTAACCAAGCTCAAGCAGCCAATGTACCCATCGTTGTGGCGATCAATAAATCTGACAAACCGAACTTCAATGCAGACAACGTCTATCGCCAGCTAGCAGATCAGAATCTTTTGCCTGAAGCATGGGGTGGAACTACCATTACAGTTAACTGTTCTGCAGTTACAGGTAACGGGATTAAAGAACTTCTTGAAATGCTCGCTCTTCAAGCTGAAATTCTTGAATTAAAAGCAAATCCTGTCTCGCGAGCTCGCGGTACTGTTATCGAGTCCGAAATGCATAAAGGAATGGGGGCTGTAGCGACCATTCTTGTTCAAAATGGAACTCTCAGGTTAGGAGACGCCGTTGTTTTTGCACAGCATTTTGCACGTGTAAAAACAATGCAGGATGAGCATGGGCGCGACATCTCAGAAGCTACCCCCTCCACCCCTGTCAAAATTACAGGCCTTTCAGGTCTACCGGAAGCTGGAAGCGAGTTCATCGTTGTTGCCAATGAGAAAGAAGCTCGAGAACTTGCAGAAAAACGCTTTGAAGGCAAAAGAAATGCGCAACAGCTATTAATGAAGCGCGCTGGCCTGGAAAGCCTTCTCCAAGACAAGCAAACGACTCAAAAAAAGGTGTTGAATCTGATCCTGCGTGGCGACGTTCAAGGCTCTGTTGAAGCTTTGAAGATATCATTGCAAAAGATCCAATCCAACAAGGTCGAGATCAACTTCATTTCAACAAGCGTTGGGGAAATCTCTGAATCTGATGTTCAATTGGCTGCAGCTTCAAAAGCGACCATCTTAGGTTTCCATACGCAAATTGAGAGCCATGCTGACTCACTGATCAAAAAACTCAAAGTCATCGTCAAAATGCACGATATCATCTACCATGCTGTTGACGATGTCAGAGAACTGATGCTTAACCTCCTTGATAAAATTCCGCAAGAATCCGACACAGGAACTGCTGAAGTTATCGCAGTATTTAAAGCATCGCAGCTTGGAATGATTGCAGGATGCATGGTGTCAGACGGATTGATTAAGCGTTCGCATAATATACGCCTGGTTCGCGAAGGGCAGGTCATTTGGAAAGGAGCAATCTCCTCTCTTAAGCGGGTCAAGGAGGACGTTCGGGAAGTCTCCAAAGGATTTGAATGCGGCATTCTCTTGCAGAATTACAATGGAGTGAAAGTCGGCGATATCCTGCAAGCCTTTGAAATCACTTATTTAACACAAGAGCTCTAAATGGTCAAAAATCGCATTGCACGACTTAATTCTCTTTTAAAAGAAGTGATCTCTGAGGTGATCTATCGGGAAGTGAGGAATCCTCTGGTGAATGAATTTGTCACTGTAACGGCAGTGGATATTTCCAACGATTTGCAGCATGCTAAAGTCCACATCAGCGTGATTGGAACTCAAGAGGCAAAAGATCAAACGATCCGGGCGCTTCAATCCGCTGCTGGCTTTATCGCAATTCAATCCTCTAAAAAAGTGGTGATGCGGTATTTCCCCGTGCTGACATTTAAACTGGATTCTTCTGTTGACCAACAATTCAAAATTGACTCTCTTTTGACCAAGATCCATGATGAGCAAAAGTCAAGGAAGAGCCCGCCTTCAGATAGCCATGTTGAAAATCTCTGAGGATTGCTTTGGACGGTGTTCTTCCCCTTAACAAGCCAATTGGAAAAACCTCTTTCAATATGGTTGCTTTACTTCGCAAAGTCACCGGAATCCGCACGATTGGGCATGCAGGAACACTTGATCCATTTGCAACGGGTGTCATGGTCTTGCTGATCGGCAGAACCTACACCCGCATGTCGAATCAGTTTCTCAACCAAGATAAACAATATAAAGCACGCATACACTTAGGCATTTCAACGGAGACATATGATCCTGAAGGACTGGTTACCGATACCTCTCCACTTGTTCCTACAAGAGAACATATTGAACATGTAGTCCTCCAATTTCAAGGAACGATTAGCCAAATTCCTCCTATGTTTTCAGCAAAGAAAGTCCAAGGTAAAAGGCTCTATGAGCTTGCACGTAAGGGAATAACGATCGAAAGAGCAGCGGCCCAAGTTACCGTACATATTGAAATTCTCAACTATACCTATCCCTATTTAGATATCGATGTCCAATGCTCAAAAGGAACCTATATCCGATCTCTTGCGCACGATATTGGACAAATGTTAGGATGTGGAGCTCACCTGACAACGTTAAAGCGGGTGCGAAGCGGAGGGTTCACAATTGAGGAATGTTGTGAGGTTGAGCAATTGATTGACCCTCTTTACAATTGGCAAAAGCATGTGCAGAAGAGTTTCAAACCTTACTCCATCGACATGGGTAAGGAACGTCGGCATCTTTGAGATAAAGACCCACACAGATTCTTGTCATTAGACACTCGTTTTAAAAAGAGGCCTCATGATTATTTGCCACTCTCTTAGCAAAATCTCCTCTTTACCGCAGCCAATTGGCTTGTCGATCGGTTCCTTTGATGGTGTCCACTTAGGCCACCAAGCACTTTTCCAGTTTTTGCGCCATAAAGTCTCATCCCAGGGAACTGTTGCAGCAATGACGTTTGCTAATCACCCTTCTCAGCTATTCCATGGACACGCGCCAACACTCCAATTGTGCACATTAGAGCACAAATTGAAACTGTTTAAAGAATTGAAGATTGATCTAGCCATTTTGATTGCATTCGATGCAGACTTTGCTAACCAACCATTCGATGCATTTCTTAAAGAACTAAAGCAGCACCTCCCTTTTTCTTTCCTTGCATTAGGAGATGATGGGTGCTTTGGAAAAGACCGCCAAGGCAAACCGGATGCTGTAAGAGCCCTAGCCCCTCTTCTTAATTTTGAAGTGAGTTACTTGAATAAAATGCTCTGGAAGGATCAACCAATCTCTTCTGGGCGTATTCGGAAAGCTCTTCAAGAAGGCAAATTAGCTGAAGCTTCTGCCCTTTTAGGACGTTCGTACTCTGTCTTTTCTCCTATATGCAATAAGGATGGCTGTTATGAAGTTACAGCCTCTAATCTATGCCTCCCCCCTGATGGTATTTATCCGATGAAGATCAAAGAGGTTAAGCCGATCCTTCATGGGCAAGCTATAATCTGCAATAGAACTAAGACTATTCGGCTTGATTTTTCCATCAAAACTCCATCGATCTCTAAGAACCCCATGGAAATCTTATTCTTTTGATTGACGCTCCAAAAAATCTCTCAGATCCTACTTGAAAAAGACTGATCAATTGATTAAAATGGGCCCCCGAACCATGCTTTTAATATGAGATAATCAAAAATGGCTGGACTTTCCTGTGGAATCGTGGGGTTGCCAAATGTCGGCAAATCCACCTTATTTAACGCTCTAACGCGCAAAGCTGCGGCCGCAGCTAACTACCCTTTCTGCACTATTGATCCGAATGTCGGAATCGTTGATCTTTCCGACCCCCGTTTAAAAATTTTATCCGATATATCTCATAGCAGCAAAATCATCCCAGCAACAGTCACTTTCGTCGATATTGCAGGCCTTGTCAAAGGTGCTTCCCAAGGGGAAGGGCTTGGCAACCAGTTCCTGACAAACATTCGAGAGACCGATGCGATTGTCCATGTTGTCCGCTGCTTTGAAGATGATGATGTAATCCACGTTGCAGGAAAAATGGATCCGATCGCTGACATTGAGGTGATCAACCTTGAACTGATACTTTCCGACTTGCAAATGGCAGAGAATATTGCCTCCCGCCTTGAAAAACAGGCAAAAGGGAAAAAAGAGCTCATTCCTGTCGTCGATACCTTGAAAAACGCCATTGGACACCTGAATCAAAATCAACCTCTCCGCACCCTAGAACTGGCTGTTGAAGAACGGGGATATATCGAAGGCTATCCTTTTTTGACCGATAAAAAAGTGATCTATGCCACAAATGTCTCCGAAAGCTCCTTGCCCTCAATGGAAAATGAACATGTGGCCCGGGTTCGCAAACATGCTGAAAAAGAAGGAAACCGTGTCATCCCGATTTGCGCAAAATTAGAAGAAGAAGTTGCGCAACTGACCGATAAGGAAGCAAAAGAGTTTCTCTACTCCCTCGGGATCGAAGAGACCGGTTTAAACCGATTGATCAAAGGCGCTTTTGAAATGCTTGGACTGATTACCTACATCACCACCGGCGAAATTGAGACGCGCGCATGGACGATTAAGAAAGGAACCAAAGCTCCAGAAGCTGCGGGCAAAATCCATACCGACATTCAGAGAGGGTTTATACGCGCTGAGGTGATCGCCTTTGACGATATGGTCAAATACCAAGGTCGCGTCGGCGCACGGGAACTTGGGAAAGCCCGATCAGAAGGCAAAGATTATGTTGTTCAAGATGGGGATGTTATCCTCTTCTTCCATAACTAGAGGAAGATACAACGATGGCCGCCGAACTCTTTATTACGTGCCCAGAAAACCTTGAGCTGCTGTTACACGATGAGCTCCGCTCATTAGGACTAAAAGACCCCCGGAAGGGGTTTCGCGGTGTCTATGCACCCATATCAATGCACGCCGTTTACACAGCTAATTATTGCTCTAGAATTGCCACACGCGTCCTGTGTCCATTGATGTCTTTCTCCTGCCGCAACCGCAATGATATTTATCAAGCAACAAGAGAAATTCCATGGGTAAAATTTTTTAAAACAAACGAAACCTTTGCGATCGATGCGAATGTTACGCATCCCAATCTCACCAATTCTCTTTTTGCAGCGCAAGTGATGAAAGACGCCATTTGTGATCAAATCAGAGAAAAAATTGGCAACCGCCCCTCTGTTAATGTCAAAAATCCCGACATCCAGCTCAACCTCTTTATCCATTACAACAAAGGAGTGATCAGCCTGGATACATCAGGAGCTCCCCTCTTCAAGCGAGGCTGGCGCGCTGCTTCAACAACGACTTCGATTCAAGAAAACCTCGCTGCTGCCCTCCTGTTTCAAGCAGGATATAAATATGATACCGTCCTCTGCGACCCATTCTGCGGATCTGGAACGTTTCTCATTGAAGCAGCAATGATTGCAACCCGCACTCCTGCTGGATACTATCGCAATCAATGGGGATTCTCTCGCCTTCCTCAATTCAATCAGTCTGAATGGGAGAGCTTCAAGCAAGAAAAAGATATGCTTCGCATACCGTTAGAAAAAGGGAAGATCTTTGGTGCTGACAAGGACCTCAGAACGCTTCAGGCCTGCAAAGATCATGTGAGAAAGATCGGCTGTACTGACAGCATCGCCCTTCAGCATGCAGATATCATCCGCTATGCCCCTTCCATTTCCCCTACCCTGATTATAACAGACCCGCCTTATGGAAAACGCCTGGAAACTTCCCGTACAATTTTCAGAGAACTAGGCGAGTTCATTAATCGGGTACATTCTCCATCCACAACCGCATTTGTATTAGCTCCTGATGGGCGCTATCTAGAGGCGACTGGAATAGAGATCTATAAGGAATTCCCCTTTTCCCACGGGGGGTTAAATGTCTCCGCGTTTCAACTTAGCTGAGTACCTTGTAGCTTAATGCTATATAGACACAAATCAGGAAAAAACCCTGGCAGGACTTTCTGCCTAAAGAGAGAACCTCATCCACTGTATTTTAAAAAGGTTACAAAAAATCCCGTAGAGTGTCAGGAACCGGTACAGACTGACGAGTTTGCTTATCAACCGTTACATGGATAATTTTCGCTGTCCCCACATTGATCTTTTTCCTAACATCGACAAACCGATAAGCAAAAGTGACCGATTTAGTGCCAACAGCTTCTACCGTCAATTGGATGTCTAGCTCGTCTCCTACCATGACAGGGGCTAAGTAATCGGCTTCCGCGTGGACGACAGGTAGGAGAAAGGGAGAATCGATCAACCGCCGAAGAGGCATTTCATGGCGGCTCAAAAAATCTTCAAATGCTTCCAGAGCCATTTTTAATTGCTCTGAGAAATAGAGGACACCTGTGGCATCCGTGTCTTGCAAACGAACCTTGCGGCGGTAAGTAAATTCTTTCATAAAATCCCTCATAATAACCCGTATGATATAGCAAAATTTCATAGATGAAAATTAAAATTTCATTAGCTCATCGTTGATGATGAGATAAATTCCAATACACCCCATTTTGTAAATTTTTTCTTTAATTTTTTATTAACATTTATTTTTCTAAAGGGCTTAAATTAAGCGATGAATAGCGTTAAAAAAATTAAAAACCACCCTCAGAACAACATTAAAGGAAGGTTGTAGGATTGTGCAAAATGAGGGGGTTTTTTATAATCGGCCTCTTTCTTATCAAATAAATCCAAGAATAATATACGGGATGACCATGGATCAAAATCTCTTCCATCTTACAGAGAACCAGAGCCTCTCTTCCCAGCAACAAGAGCTGTTCCCAAGCTCTTTAGACTTAAGTCTACGCACAAATCATAGCGAGATAGCCGACTCTTTATTAAGTCGCGGCCAGATGAGCTTGCTCAAAGGGGACCTTTACCATGGATTGGAGTTGTTCGAATCGGCAACGAAGCTTGATCCCTACAACCCTAAGTTGTTCTACGCCCAGGGCCTTTCTTTATTTCAATATGGCAGTGAAGAAGGACGTGAAAAAGCCCTTCACCTTGCTGGGAAAAAATTTAAAGTTGCGACAGCGCTTAACCCCAAATATTTCGATGCATGGCAAGCTTGGGGCAGCGTCTTGTGCACATTAGGACTGACTTTCCGCGAACACCACTATTTCCAAGAGGCATTGGAAAAACTTCTGAAAGCCGTTTCATTTTCAGCACAACAGAATTCCGATTCCCTCGCCGAACTGAATTGGGATATTGGGATCGTCTACTCCCATTTGGCTGAAAATTCAGGGGAAGCTCTCGATCTGCACCAGGCAATCGAAGCCTTCCAGAATGCCTCATTTTTTCAACAAACGCTTTCTTCCGATTTTTGGAGGGATTTTGGCATAGCAAGCCTGAAGTTCGCCGGCCAGATTAGTGATATCCGCTTTTATATAAAAGCAATCAACTGCTTCAGACAAGCAATCACGTTAGAGCCTTCATGCGCAAAAGGCTGGACTCTCCAGGCCAAATCCCTCCAAAAACTCTACGACCTCACCCACGACGAAGACCATTTTTCCCAAGCCAACGAGTGCTACACAACAGCCACGCAGCTGCAGCCAGATAATAGCAGCATCTGGCTCTCGTGGGCCCAGTTCCTGGCCGAGTCGACACGACGATCTCCCGATAACAAACGCCTCCGCTCTTGTATTGAAAAATGCCACCGCGCCTATGCGATTGAGCCGGATCAGCCCATAGTCCAGGCCGTCTGGGCAGAAGCCCTAGCTCATCTGGGAGAGGCCCGTGAAAGAATCGACCTGATCTTCGACGGGCACAACAAAGTTGCGGATGCAATTGAAAATGAAAGCGGCCTTCCAGAAATCTGGTTCTCCTTTGGAATGTGCTTGCTCGCCATGGCCCGATACTTTAATGATGAAGACCACTACTATCAAGCAATCGAAAAATTCCAGTCTGGCATATCCATCGATCGCACCAGCCACACCAATTGGCATGCGATCGGCAACACCTATGCAAAGCTAGGTAAACAAAATAATGACGTGGAAAATCTCGAAAAATCGCTCCGCTTTTACCAACGCGCCATCGATCTACACCCCTGCAGCTTCTATATCATCGACTATGCAACCGCCCTTTCCAAGCTCGGCGAGATGAACCACAATCAAAAATACCTCGATGATGCGATTGCCCAATTTGAGAAAGCGTTAGGCATGCAGCGCAACGCCATCTACCTACATCCGAACTGGTTCTACCATTACGCATGCACGCTTGATGCGCTAGGCGATTTCCACGAAGAAGATTTCTACTATTTGAAAGCGATTGAAATCCTGACTCATGTGCTGATGATCGACCCCGACTTCCACGAAGTCCACCACAGACTTGCATTGACCCTGTCCCACCTCGGCGAGCTCACGAGCGAGATCGATCATTTCTTCCGCGCTATCCACCACTTCCGCTTGAGCCTGAGACACGATGAAGAAAACGATACTGTCATCCTAGACTGGGCAATCACATTGATCAACCTAGCTCAACACTCCCACGATTCCTCTGAGGCAGACCAATTCTACCGCGATGCAGAACATAAGCTCATTACATCCGCAAAACTCGGCAATCTCCAATCCTATTACCACTTAAGCTGTCTACACTCGCTGCTTGGTAACTATGAAGTCTCGTTACGTTATTTAGAAAAAGCCTATAAAGCCGACTCTCTTCCTCCGATCGATGAGATCCTCCAGGACGATTGGCTCGATGGACTCCGCTGCACAGGAGACTTCCGTGAGTTCCTCTCCCATCTGGAGCACCGCCCAAACCTCCAAGAAGAGCGTTAATTTAGCTTTGTTGGATAATTAAAATGCCTCCACAGGCTATTGCAGAAGAGGTATTTTTGGGATTAAAAACAAGATCCCATAAAGGACCGAAGAATGGGGATTGCCCATTCTAGAAGCAAGCCAACACAATTGAACTGATCGAAACTAGGCTCTAACTTCCCTATAACATTCTTTTTCAGCTACCCTCCACCCCTCGTTGGAAAAGGAGTAGCATAGTTCTATTTGGTAATATTTCTGCCTATCTGTTAAAATCCGCCCTTTTCAACTGAGGCAGGAGCAAAGCTCGCTTTGGCGCATTTGCTATTCCCTCAACTAATTCAGGGTTTTTTTCATGGACAGACGTTCTTTGATATTTGTTGTTGCGCTTACAATTGGACTTTTTTTTGTTAACCAATGGTTTAGTTCTTCCAGCGATCAAAAAAACCGGCCGACGGTCGCTCAAAAGAAAATCGAAGAAACCCAGCCTCAAGAAGCTAAGCCAGACATTGCAGCGCCCCCATTTGCAGCTCTGCCTGTGAGCCCAAAAGAGCAGTTTTTTGTCCTTGAAAATGATTACCAGCAGCTCGTCTTTTCCAATATCGGAGGCGCTCTTGCTGAAATCAACCTCCCTCTAGCCAGCAAAGAATTTCCTGACAGCCCTATCCGCCCCATCGGCTTCGATCGGGTGATTCTCAAAGATTTCCCTTATAACGACCATTACCCAGCTATGCCCTATCAGATCAACCGAGGCGCTGGAATTGAATCAGTAGCAGAGGGCCAACTGGGAGGCTATTACCCTCTTCTTCGCCGCTCAATCATGAGCCCTAAGGGAGGCGTTGCCATCCCGAATGCCCCACGCTATTACGCCCTAAACACCCTAGCTGATGACGGAAGCTTAAATAACCAAGCCTACCAAGTCACTCGCCTAGAGAAGAACCTGATTGAGTTCGAACTCGTCCAATCTCAGCGACGTATTGTAAAAACTTATATCTTTTCTAAAGATCCTAATGACTCTCCTTATTGCGTCGAGTTGACAGTACGGATCGAAGGCGATGGCCGCAATGTCTGGCTGACGTCTGGTATTCCTGAGGTCGAGTTGATCTCGGGTAATCCAGCCCCAACCCTTAAATACCGGATGATCCGGAGCAGCCAAAAAGCAGTTATCGAGCAAGTTTCTTTACCAAAAGAAACGACAACAGTCACATCAATCTATCCCGACTGGATCTGCAATTCCAACGGTTTTATGGGACTGATCATAGATCCCCTGACAGAAATCGGGGCTGGGTTCCGCTCGAGCATTGTTCCGGGCAACCTCGACCCGACACGGCTTACCCTCATCGATGCCCAATACCAACTCTACCCAGCTGAGAAATATCCCGGTTATGAGCTGCAGCTCCCATTAAAAGCGCAGACGATGAAATTCCTTGTCTACGCAGGACCTTTTGAGGATGATATCCTGGCAAAAGTCGACCAGACTTATTCTGACCCTGCTACAGGCTACAATCCCAGTTATATCTCTGCGTTAAGCTTCCATGGCTGGTTCACCTTTATCTCCGAACCGTTTGCCCGCTTTCTCTACGTCTTAATGAAATTTTTCTACCAAATCACCTCTTCTTGGGGCATTTCGATCATCCTCTTAACGATTGCTTTAAGGATCATGCTTTATCCTCTCAATGCCTGGTCGATCAAATCGACTCTACGTATGCAAGAAGTCGCGCCGAAGGTCGCTGCAATCCAAGAAAAGCATAAAAAAGATCCGAAGCGTGCACAAATTGAAGTGATGAACCTCTACCGAGAAAAAGGAGTTAATCCTCTAACAGGGTGTTTCCCCTTGCTAATCCAGCTTCCATTCTTAATTGGGATGTTTGATCTGTTAAAATCAACGTTTCGACTCCGTGGAGCAAGCTTTATTCCCGGATGGATTGACAACTTGACGTCGCCCGATCTCCTGTTTAGCTGGAACTACCCTATTATCTTTTTTGGAACTGATTTTCACCTCCTCCCCTTCCTTCTGGGCGCAGTCATGTGGGCGCAGCAGCGGTTCAGCTCTTCCGCTCCTAAAAACCCAGCGATGATGACAGATCAGCAAAAACAACAAAAGATGATGGGCAACATCATGACTATCGTCTTCACTGTGATGTTTTACCATTTCCCTTCCGGTTTGAACATCTACTGGTTGTCTTCAATGACGCTTGGAATCTTGCAACAATGGTTCATGAATCGTAAGATGGTCCAACAAAAGGCGATCGCTAAAACCTGACTTATTTAGTGCGGAACATGCAAGCGTGGTTTGATTTTCTTAGTTCCCATGAAAAGCATCTTGGAAAAGAGTCTGTAGACAAATGGCTCCGCCCATTAAAAGTGGTCCATTTTGATTCTGGAAATCTCTATCTAGAGGCCAAAGACTCTTTCCAAGTACTCTGGTTTGAAGAGCATATCCGTCCCCTCGTCAAACAGAGCTTTATCAACAACAACAATAGAAAGGTCAAAGTCCACATCACCTGTTGTAACGAACCTCAAAACTTTTTTCAAAAAAAGAAAGGTGAAAAACCTCAGCCTGCTTCATTTGCCCTTTGGAATGATCCGCTGAACCCCAACTATACCCTCGATCAGTTTGTTGCAGGAGAGAGTAATATCCTCCTTTTTCGACTGCTTAACGAGATCGTCCACTCCAAGATCAGCCTAGGCTCCTTTAATCCCATCGTCCTCTATGGGACTGCCGGCACAGGAAAAACCCATCTTTTAACGGCTCTGACACAAGCATTTCAACAACATGGTTTAAAAGCTCTCTACGTGCGCGCAGAAACATTCACCGATCACGTCGTCAGCGCTATCCGAAGTTCTGAAATGCAACAGTTTCGTAAACACTATCGAAATATCGATCTCCTCCTCTTTGATGATATCCATATTTTAGCAAGACGCATGGCTACCCAGGAGGAATTTTTCCATACCTTCAATGCCCTGCACATAGCAGAAAAACAGCTGATTTTCACCTCAAATGTAGCCCCGTCCCTTCTAGAAGAGATCGAACCACGTTTGGTCAGCCGATTTGAATGGGGAATCCAACTTCACTTAGATAAACTTCAGAAAAATGAACTCAGAGAGGTGTTGACTAAACGGAGCACTCATGTACAATGCCCTTTAGATGATTCAGCTATTGATTTCATTATCGATTCGTTCCCTGCAAACCTCCCATCCATCAACAAAGCTTTGGATGCGCTTATTTTGCGAATCCACCTCTCCGGCAAAACGGTGAGCCAACCGATCTCCCGCGCCTCAGCCGAAAAGCTTCTCAAAGACTTGATCGAATCGGAACAAGAACAAGCTATCACCCCCAAAAAGATCGTCGTTGCTGCAGCTGCCCATTTCGGAATCCGGACCGAAGATATCCTGGGTAAATCACATGCCCAGGAGTTTGCCTTGCCCCGTCAGATCGCTATGTACCTCTGCCGTTCACAGCTCAATTTGCCATTTATGAAAATTGGAACTGTCTTCTCACGCGATCATTCGACTGTCATGTCGAGTGTGAAGCAGATCCAGCGACGGCTTGAGCAATTTGATCATGAGATCTCTTTTGCCATCGCTGAAATTCAAAAAAAAATTATTTAATCTTAACGTAACAGTTCACATGCCCCGAAGAAGGAAGGGTATGCGAACTGTTACCAAAAAAATTGCAAATGCTTGACCTATGGAGGAAAAAGAAGCCCTGCACCCCTGCAGTGCAAGGCTCTGAATTAAGAGCGGTTAGAAATTAGATTTTGATATAGCGTTCTCCTGGTTTTCCGCCGCCAGGAACAATCGGAGAGGCCTCTTTTGGCACATCGCGTCCTTCGCAAACGTTTTTTGCTCTTTCTCGCCATTTTTCAACAGCTTCAACAAAGAGAGGAGCAAAACGACGTAAAGAAGAGGAATCAGCACCCACTCCCATTTCAAGAACCGCGTGCATTAAGATGAGCTCTTCAGGAACAGCTACACCGATACCGCCACCAGCCATTTGTCCGCCGAGCATCGAACCTTCTAAGAGGGCTTCATAAAGGCG
Source organism: uncultured bacterium (assembly GCA_964580785.1). GTDB lineage: Bacteria > Chlamydiota > Chlamydiia > Chlamydiales > Rhabdochlamydiaceae > Acherontichlamydia. The sequence continues at coordinate 15,092 of CAZOKX010000007.1, read as the reverse complement.
TAACCGAATTGCAGAATCTTTTGGAAGACCATCAAGGATTGGAGAATAGAGATAAAGCCGATCCGAATTTGGCTCATAGGTCAAATGCAATGAAAAGGTGTTATCAATCCCCAATATACACGTATGGTTCTCATCAAATGCCAATTCGAGGTTTAGTTCCTTACCGAATTCTTTTAAGTTAGCCTTGGCATTCTCCAGTGACATGGAATGTCCTCCTAATTTTTTTCGAACTTTTGAGTTTAGTTATTGCTTCATTTATTAACGAGCAACGATAAGCGGAATCTTTAATATCTTCAAGAAAAAATCTTCACATGCCCGAAAGCCTCACGACGACATTGTTTTTCGACCAATCTTCCATTGCCCTTGAGATGAAAATAAACGACATCCCGCAGTTTCAGGCAACTTAGCCTTTTGAGCTGTGGTATAACTAATTATACAGCTAAAAATTAAATACTCAATCAGTAAAAATTTTACTAAATACCACCGATTGCTGTATTTAAATAAATAAGTTTATATACATTTAAAAAGCACTGATTGTCAACAGCTAAGAAATATGGACCGATTGAAATCCTTTCCCTGTGCTAAGGGACATTGTTTTCCCCTTGGGGTCAGCAGACAGGAAAACGGCCTTAACTTTTCCCTTTTTTCTGAACACGCCACCCAGGTAACACTATGCTTGTTCCTCTCACAAAGCCTTAAGTTGTTCGGGAAAATTCCTTTTAACCCTAAAGTCAACAGAACAGGCCATGTCTGGCATATCTTGATCAAAGACCTGCCAACAACAGAACTTGTATATGGCTACCAGCTCGACGGCCCGGCCAATGATCCGAAAATGCACTACAATCCCAAGCTTATTCTCTCTGATCCATATGCCCGTGCTTTGCATACGAGCAATGAATGGGGCAGGGGCGTCTTGAATCCCGATCAATCCCTGCCCCTAGGAAGAGTTGTCCTAGAAGCTCCTTTTGACTGGGAAGACGACTCTCCTCCCAACATACCGACTAGAGACCTGGTGATCTATGAAATGCACGTCCGATCCTTTACCAAGCACCCTTCAAGCAGAGTCAAATACCCAGGGACATTTTTAGGAATCTTGGAGAAAATCCCCTATCTCAAAAAAATGGGAATTAATGCCATCGAATTGATGCCGATTTTTGAGTTTAACGAGTGTGAGGTTGACACCAAAAATCCCAAGACCCAAGAGCCGTTGAAAAATGTTTGGGGCTATTCAACGATCAATTTTTTTGCGCCAATGAACCGCTTTTCAGCAGAACCTCACTGGGTTAGCGCGATCGATGAATTCCGGACGCTTGTGAAGGAGCTGCATAAAAATCAAATCGAGGTAATTTTAGATGTTGTCTACAATCACACTGCGGAAGGAGGCTCAAAAGGGCCCTGTTTTTCATTTAAAGGGATCGATAACTCAACTTACTACATGCTCACTCCTAATGGAGACTACCTGAACTTTTCTGGGACTGGAAACACCTTTAATTGCAACCACCCCGTTGTAGCTCAGCTTATCGTCGACTCTTTGCGATATTGGGTTGCTGAAATGCATGTTGATGGATTTCGCTTCGACCTCGCTTCGATCCTGACACGCTCTGATAATGGCACCCCCCTTCCTTCTCCATATGTCGTTGATGCGATCACAAATGATCCCATTTTGGCCAATGTCAAGCTCATTGCTGAAGCTTGGGATGCAGGAGGACTGTACCAAGTTGGCAGCTTTCCCGGGCAAGGACAATGGTGTGAATGGAATGGAAAATTTCGAGATACGGTCCGTAAATTCATTAAAGGAACCGACAACGTATCAGGCGAATTTGCTTGGGTTATGTGTGGATCTGAGCACATCTATGGACACAACCGCCATCCCTATCACAGCATTAATTTTGTCACAGCTCATGACGGCTACACCTTAAAAGACCTTGTTTCCTACCAAGATAAACACAACGAAGAGAATGGAGAAGGAAACCGAGATGGAGGCAATGACAATGAAAGTTGGAACTGCGGGGCTGAAGGGCCTTCGAACGACCAAAACATCCAAAATCTGCGCAATAGGCAAATCCGCAATTTTCATACAGCGCTTATGCTTGCAATTGGTACGCCCATGCTTCTGATGGGAGATGAATATGGGCACACGCGGAATGGAAATAACAACACATGGTGCCAAGACAACGAATTGAACTGGTTCTTATGGGACGAACTGGAAAAGAACAAGGAGTTTGAAAGATTTTATAATCTCCTCATCCACTTCCGGAACCAACACCCGATCTTAAAACGCTCAGAGTTCTTAACTGACAAAGAAGTGGCATGGCATGGACTTCTACCTCTGAAGCCCAACTGGGGAAAAGAGAACCGCTTCATCGCCTATACCTTAAAAAATCTCAAAGCCAAGGAATTCATATACATCGCGTTCAATTCTTACTTTAACCCAGCCCGTATTACACTTCCGACACCGACTCAGGGAAAAAAGTGGTACCGCATTATCGATACCTCCCTCCCATCGCCGCAAGATTTTATGGAAGACCCAACATTAACTCCCATGCCCCATACCTATGAGATGAAAGATCATTCTGCGCTCGTCGTGAAAGCTTTCTAAAAATAGAACTATTTGCTATCGTAAGATGATGCAATGCACATCCTAGTCTCAAGGGTCGGGAATTTGTGCCCACGTAAAAGTTAATTCAATTTGGAGGCTCTATTCCATGTCTCGTTTAATCATCGCCTGTCTTTTTCTTTCTTTTGCTGCTACAGGCTGCAATGAACATAAACAAGGCCAAGATAACACGGCAATGTATCAGAAAGGAGCTCGCTTAAAACCGATCGTCACGGTTATTCCTATCGTCGACAGCACAGAAAACGATCTACCGTGGAACCTTTCCGATGAGCTCACCTCAGCGATCGACTACCAGCTTGCACGCAATAACAATCTCTATATCATCGAACCCGCAAAAGCTAGAGCTGCGCTAAAAAAAATCAAAGGGACACAGAATCCTTTTGGGACAGATATAAGCTGGATTAAAACGACCTTTACAGATGAAGAATTCGTTGTCTTCTTTGAGCTTGTCGAACACGAAGAAGTTTTAAGACAAGATAAAAAAAAACCGATCGATCCTCAATACTGCTCCGCTGATCTTAACATCAGCATGCGCGTTCGCGTATTCGATCTACGCAGCCAGCAACCTAAAGTGGTCCTGCAGGAACTGGTTCACGATAGCCATTTTGTCCCTCGTCAGTTTACCCATGTTAACTTTCATCAAGCTCTCTGGGGTGAAGATAGTTTTAGCATCTCTCCAATGGGCCTTGCCCACAAAGAATTTACCAAAGAAATCGCAACAAGAGTCGAAGATTATATCCTCCTAACATCGCGTAATTAACCCCTTGCAAAAGGATGGCATGCACACAGCGGGACTTTATGTTGATTACGTCGAGCTGATCTTATTCTTTGGGCTCCTCGCCTTTGGGCTTAACTGGCTAGCAGCATCCAGAGGATATTTCACACCTCTTGTCCGCCTTGCGCCAATAAAAGGGATATTAAGGTTCTCTTCCGTTATTGTCGTTTTTGCCATCTATCTGATCATGTCGGTGATCATCTCATCGATCTTCATCCACCTTCTTCAGACAGTCTATTCTCTTGAAAATATGCGCCCTCCTTTTACAGCCATGGGCTGGGTGCAGCTAACGGTTATTCTCCTGACCCTTTTCTTCTTCTACTTTTACACGAAGACATTAGACCCTTACCTTATCCGAAGAATCTTTAAAGATCGTTCTGTTGCTAACAGCAAGACGATCTCATGGGATTTCTGCATGGGGATAATGACTTGGGTTATCAGCTTCCCCCTTGTAATTGCAGTAGGACAGCTTGCAGATATGCTCCTTTACATCTTTACAGGCTTTGAAAACTATGAGCAAGTAGCTGTGCGCTACCTTAAAATGACCCTCTCTTCTCCTCCTATGCTTGCAGTTGCTTTGTTTACGATCCTCATTGCAGCACCAGCCATCGAAGAATTTTTGTTCCGCGGATTTCTTCAGACCTATCTTAAGCGCTACGTGTCTGCCAAATGGGCAATCGTCCTCTCGTCTCTTTGTTTTGCCCTATTTCATTTGGCACGAAGCCAAGGGATTGGAAACATCTCCCTTGTTGCCTCGCTCTTTACCTTTGCCATCTACCTCGGCTTCATCTACGAACGACAAAGCTCCCTATTCGCCTCCTTTGCCTTGCACATGACCTTTAACGCCGTCAGCACATTCCGCGTCATTTTCTTCCCCGATTAATGGACGCGCTTTCTTTTTCCTGAACAATCTGATACCGTGTCATGTATTGAATGCTCTAAACAACACCTAAAAATCAAATATTTATTTACACAAGAGTTGCAATAAAGTAACTTAAGTATGTTGCAAACTCTTCATCCTGGAGGTAGTAATGCTAAATTTTTTTCGCCCTTTGATCCAAAAAACCACCCCACTCTTTCTCTGTTTGTGTTCGCCATGCATGGCAGCAGAAGTCGATTCCCCGGCTGATAACATCGCGCAACTGGTTCACGACCATACAGAATTTGCCGCGTCTCTGTATCAAACTATCACGCCTTCAGCACCCTCAAACATCGTCTTCTCCCCCTATTCAATTTCGACATGCCTATCGATGGTTTTTTTAGGTGCCCGTGCGACGACTGCTGATGAAATCCAAACAACGCTCCATCTTAGTCTTGACCAGAATCAACTTCCAAGCACAGCTCTGGCTTTAATGCAGAAACTTGAAGCAAAGACAAAAGACGCACCAAGCTACAGACTTAATGTTGCCAATGCTGTCTGGGTCGATCAAGAGACTTACGTCCTCTCCGATTACAGCCATAATCTAGAAAGGGCATTTCGAGCGAAAATCGACCGAGTCAATTTTCATCAAGCAAGCGAAACAACTGAAACGATTAACCGCTGGATCTCAGAGCAAACCTCCGCAAAAATTACCGATCTGCTCCATCCCGGAGATATCAATGAAAGAACACGACTTGTTCTAACCAATGCGGTTTATTTTCAAGGAAGCTTTATCAATCCATTTAATGAAAAGAAGACGGAGCAAAGCCCCTTTTATCCAACTCCAGATACCTCGAGCACAGTTCCTATGATGGAGCAAACAGAGTCATTCGCTTATTTGGAAAACGATTTGTTCCAAATGGCAGGACTCCCATTTAAAAACAAAAATGGAGCTAGAATCTCCTTGATCATCTTACTCCCTCGATCAACAGACAACCTCCAGCAAATTGAAACCGATTTAGGCGTCTCATTTTCTGAATGGCTTACCTCTATGAAAGTTGAAAAGCTTTTCCTACAAATTCCTAAATTTACAGTTAAAAAGCGGATCGACCTTAACGAAACTCTTCAGCAAATGGGAATGAGAATACCTTTTACAACAGAGGCCAATTTTTCAGGAATCGATGGAAAATTCGATCTCTATTTAAGCAAAGTTGTTCATGAGGCTCTATTTGCACTTGATGAAGCAGGGGTCGTTGCTACAGCTGCCAATGCAGCGACAATTGGAGTTACCTCGGTTCCCCCCGTTGCAACTCCGACCTCTTTTATTGCAGACCATCCATTCCTCTATTTGATTGTCGATACGGGAAGCAAAGAGATCTTGTTTATGGGCAAATTCCAAGAACCTAAAGATGTCTTATGAACCTCATGCAATATCAAATCGATAGTTTTGGAATGAGCGATGTGGGCTATCTTCGAGCAAACAACGAAGATGTATTTGAGATCATTGCTGACAAACAATTTTTTATCCTTGCTGACGGAATGGGCGGGCATAATGCTGGTGAAGTTGCCTCATCGGAAGCGGTCAAAAGCGTTTGTCGAGCCATCCGTTATGCATCCTCTTTTTCATCCGATGAAGAGATCAGCCAATATCTCCTTCAAGCAATCGAAAAAGCCAATCAACGTGTCTGGAGCCTTTCTTTAGAAGAAGGCGCCTTTTCTGGGATGGGGACAACTTTAAGCTGTTTTTTGCTCCACGAAGACAGTCTAATCTACGCCCATATGGGCGACAGCCGCCTCTACCAGTATCGCAGCAGCCTACTGCAGATCAGCCATGATCACTCTCTTCGAGCCCTGCTGCTAGAAGAGAATGATATCGACCGAGAGCTCCTTGACCAGCCTGGATTCAAGAATGTCATTACGCGCGCATTAGGCACACATTCCCAAGCGATTCCCGACATTGGGATTGTCCCTATCCGACCTGACGATATCTACCTTCTCTGCACAGATGGCCTGACCGATCTAGTTTCCGATACAGAGATCTCTTCCCTCCTTTCATCTAAAAAAAACCTTCAAGAAACATGCGAATCCCTGGTTTCCTCTGCCCTAGAAAAAGGGGGAAATGATAATATTACCGTCTTAATGGTAAAAATTCTTTACAGGCATGAAACCTCGAATCTATCTCGATAATAATGCAACAACTGGGGTCGATCCCCGTGTGGCACAGGCTGTTACTCTTGAACTATCAGCAATCCCTTCTAACCCTTCCAGCACTCACTATTTTGGGCAAGAAGCAAGAAAACGACTACTCCACGCCCGCGAAACAATCGCACAGACCTTAAACATCAAGCCTCATGAGGTAATCTTCACCTCCGGAGGCACCGAATCAATGAATCTCCTCATACATGGAATGCTTGGCAACAAACAAAATAGCCATGTCATTACTTCTAATGTCGAGCATTCCTCCGTTTACAACACACTTGCCCAATATGCCAAACAGGGAACAGATGTCAGTTTCCTCCCAACGGGGCTATGGGGCGCTGTCCGAGCCGATGCTATTGCCAAAGCGATCCGCCAAAATACACGAGCGATCATCTTAAGCGCCGTTAATAGCGAAACAGGGGTCAAGCACGACCTGGAAGCCATTGGAGCCCTTTCTCTTGAAAACAAGATCCCCTTCATCGTCGATGGCGTCGCTCTTATCGGCAAGGAGACCTTTCTGATCCCAGAAGGCATTTCTGCAATAGGTTTTTCCGGCCATAAATTCCATGCCCCCAAAGGCGTAGGGTTTGCCTTCATCCGCTCAGGCCTTCAACTAGAGCCTTATTTAATTGGAGGTAATCAAGAGCATGGCAGGCGGGCAGGAACAGAAAATTTACCAGGAATTATCGGGCTTGCACGAGCTGTATCGTTATTGCGCATTGAACTTCCCACTGCATCAGAGCGGATGAATCAGCTGCGAGACCATCTTCAAAGCAAATTATGCAACCAGCTCCATCCGGTCATCGTTAATGGACTAGGACCGCGCGTCGTTAATACGTGCAACCTATCATTTCCAGGCATTCAAGGAGAAGACCTCCTGATGGCTCTGGACTTAAGTGGGATCGCTGTTAGCCATGGATCTGCTTGCTCATCCGGTGCTCTAGAAGCCTCCCGAGTCCTCACAAATATGGGGATTCCCAACCAAGAAGCTCAGTCAGCGATCCGTTTCTCGTTAAGCCGCTATACAACCAAAGAAGAAATCGACCGATGTATTGAGTCAGTGATCAATATTGTGCGCAAGCTCCGATCGATTTAAAAAACTGTGCGTACGTGGATCATTTTTGCGCCAAGAAGCGATGCCTCTTCGACCGTTAGCTCAAATTGGTCGATCCGGACCGATTCTCCTTTCGAAGGGAGGTGGCCTAAGGCACAAGTCATAAGTTCTTCTAATGTCTCTGCATCCTGATACAGAAGATTGACGCAGAACTGCTTATTGAACTCCATTAAATTCAAATCGCTCGGGAAAGTTCGGTCCACAACAACATGATAGGCGCGAGGAACCATTTCGCCAAATGACATCCAGAAGTCGGTCCTTCCAAAGATCTCGTCGACAATCTCGTCAAGGGTCAGTATCCCAGTAGCTAAGCCCGCCTCATTTAAAACAATTGCCAGACTCTGATTGTTTCGCCTAAACTGCTTGAGGATCTGCAATATCGATATGTTCTCTGTAATGAACCAAGGAGACCTCGCATGATCGCGAATTTTTTTGTTCTCTGCTATCCGCAATAGATCCCGCGGGTAGGCGACAGCCACGATGCTTTGGGGGTTCCTATTATAGATGGGGATAAAAGGAAGATGCTTTTCCTGTAAAATCTGTCTCATCTCAGCAACAGTGCTAAAGGACGGAAGCAAAGTCGTGCTAGAAAGAGACTGCATCAGGTCTTTAGCCGTCTTATTTTTCAAAGAAAAAATATTGGCAACAACCGTATTGAAATCTTTCCGCTCTGAAGTCGATGCCAAAGTCTCTTCCCTCTCTTCGATGATGTTCTGCAAGTCCTCTCTAGAGAAATAAGCGCCTGAAGCAACCGGAGTGCCAAATAAACGGTTGATTGCGCGGCACATAAGGTCAAGAGCCCAAATGATCGGGCGAAACAAGATCGAAAAAAACATCAGAAATGGAACGCCAAGCATGGCAACATTTTCCGCATACCGTCTCCCTGCAAGCATCGGAGAAATTTCAGCGAAGATCAAAACGATGATAATCTGGGTCAGTGGTGCCCAGTCGGGATTAATTCCCAATGAATCGTAAAAGCGGCGAGAACATTCCGATCCGATGACCAGGGTTGTATTGACCCCGATTAGTGTCGTTCCAAAAAGATAAGCGGGATGGTTGATCAGACGTGTTAACCATTCCGCCCGTTTTTTCCGTTTGCTTACATAATACTGCAAACGGATCTTGTTAAAAGAGACGCAAGCCAGCTCAATCATGGCAAATAGCCCTTGGATCACAAGACAGACAAAGATGAGAATAAGATAAAACTTCCAATCTTGCATGCAACCTTAACCTGTAGATAACCGGCGCACATATACCCGGCAAACACGCTTTGCATCCGCTGCAAGGACGTGGAAAAGAAAACCGTGCGCCACATATTTGGCGCCTGATTTGGGAATATCGCTCATCTGCTCAGAGAGCCATCCACCCAATGTCACCATTTGATTTTCGCTGGGCAATGAAACGCCGAAGATCTCTTCAAATTCCGATAATTCCATTTTACCGCTTGCGATCATGACATCTTCGCCAGAGCGTGTGTATCGGCTTTTTTCATCCCGCGCATCCGCGATCTCACCGACGACAGTTTCTACCAGATCTTCTAAGGCAATCAGCCCCGAGATCGATCCATATTCATCAACCACCATGGCAATCGATTCCTCGCGATCATACATCTGGCGGAGTAAAATATTTGCAGAGATCGACTCAGGGACAAAGAGGGGTTTTTTGAGAAAGGGGATCACATCCATCGCCGAAAAGATCTTTTCTCTGTTGAGAAAAAAGATCTGACTGGTGATCATGCCGATGACGTTATCAAGGTTCTCTTTGCAGACAGGGATTCTGGAGCACTCTTGGTCAACAAACAAGTAGATCAGCTTCGATAAAGGCTCCTCTAAATCAAAAAAAATCACCTCCTCCCTAGGACGGAGCAGTTCTTTGACCTGTGATTCCTGAAGGTTCAAATACCCTCTGACAAGCTCGGCCTCATCCTCATTTAAAATTCCATAGGAGCGAGACGCTTTTAATGCATGCTGGAGCTCGTCGATCGAAATCTCCTCCTCTTTCTTCAAGAAAAAAAAGATGACTCTGGAAAGATAGGTCGTGATCCCATTAAGAGCGCTCCTTAAAGGAAAAAAGATCTTTTGCGCAAGCCTAAGAACTGGGGCTGCCCGAGGGGCTATCGCAACATTGTTCGCCAATCCGATTGATTTAGGGATGACCTCTCCAAAGACCACTGTTAGAACCAAAGGAACACCCACATTTAACGCCCAACCTGAAAAATCCCCAAAAATACTGGAAGAGATGTTCTGGATCAAAATATTGATGATCACGTTCAATATGATGATGGTGATCAATAGATCTCTTGGCGAAGAGAGCAAATGGGCTGCAAGTTGTTTATTCTTCTCCAGAGACCCCTTAAAAGCTTTCACCTTCATCGACGAAAGGGAAAAGAGAGCAACTTCAGACGAAGAGAAAAAACCGGAAAGAAGGAGAAAACAAACCAATAGGAGGACTAACGTAATCACGCTGCCCGCCCACCCTTCACAATCTCTTTTGGCTCAGGTTGGAAAAAGATCTTCATCTGCCCATCAGGAACCAATCCAAGACCTTTCATTAAAGTTAATTGGATCCAAGCTGGATCGCTTTGAGACTGGATTTGAAGGACAAGATCCTCATGCTCAACTAATAACTCCTCTTTTTGCGTATTAAGCATGTTCAGCTGCTCCTGCAGCGCCTTGGCAACAAGAGCTTTCTTTTGCATCGCTTGCGCATAAATTAGCAAAGAGCTGACAGCAAATAAAAGCATCCACCACGATTGAATAATCACCGACTTCAGGGTCTTTGGCCCTGAAGAACAAAGACGCACTGGTTCTCTGTGATAAGCTTTCGGCGAAGACATAAAACCCCATAAGCTCTTCCTAGAGCGCTCTTAACCGTATTTTTAAGAATAGATTCTTTTTTATCCAGAAAAACTCGTGCGGATCTGGCTAAATCACTTAAGCTAAAGGAAGGGTAATCTTAGTCTGCCCCATATATTTGCCTTTCCTTTCTGCATAAGAAATTTCACACGCCTCGGCCGCTTCATAAAAAAGCACTTGAGCCAGCCCTTCATTCGCATAGATCTTAGCTGGCAACGGGGTCGTGTTCGAAATTTCCAAAGTCACATACCCTTCCCATTCTGGCTCAAAAGGAGTCACATTGACGATGATGCCGCATCTAGCATATGTCGATTTGCCGATACAAATAGTAAGAACATTGCGTGGAATTCTAAAATACTCAACGCTGCGCGCTAAAGCAAAGGAGTTAGGCGGAATGATACAGGCATCTGATTCGATGTGCACGAACGCACTTTCACTAAAATTTTTTGGGTCAACTAGCGAATTGTACAAATTTGTGAAGACCTTGAATTCACTAGCTACCCTAAGATCGTAGCCGTAGCTCGATAATCCAAAACTAATGACCTTCTCCCCTTCTTTATAACGCACCTGATTATCTATAAAAGGTTCGATCATGCCATATTCTTTCGCCATCTGCCGAATCCAACGATCAGACTGCAATGCCATAATATTCCTATTGCATTTGTACACTCAAAAAATCCAAAACAAGAGAGCCTTCTCAATGAGCCGACTGACAGCAATACTATCACACTACTGGGACAAAATTCAAGGGACTCTTTTCCCATGGCTTGAAGAAGAGCTTAATCCGTTGACACAAAAGCAGGAGCAACTCATAGAAACTCTCGAACTTATCCGTAGATCAGTTGATGAGGCTGACTACATAACCAAACACGACTTCGATCATCAGCAAAGGGTTCAGAGAACACAAGCAGGAAGCGCTTGCTCAAAAGTGAGTCAGAATTTTTCATGAAATTGCACAACTCCGAGATAAACGATCAAAAGCCTTTTTTTAAACAGGGCTATCGACCTTTCTGGGATAAAGATTGCAATATTTTGTTGATGCCATTATACTCTTCGCCTTACTCACAATGCCTTCTCGAGCCTTTTTACTTAGAGCGACATTTATGCGAAAAACCACACTCTTTTCTTGGGCACAATGTAAATATCTTCTCTTTTTATTCATTGCAGGGCTTCCTATCTGTCTAAGCGCCGAAGAAGGTCTTCCCCTTTACTATTGGCAGCAACAGAAATTCGTAAACTTTGGCGACTATCTCTCCTTAAAAATCGTTGAAAAAATTGTAGGCTGTCCCGTCAAAGTCTTCACCCACCATCCTAAAAATAAAGACAAAAAACTCCTTGCACTAGGCTCGTTGATGTCTTTTGCTGCAGATGGCGACGTCATCTGGGGAACAGGAGTCAATGGGAAATTGCCCAGAAAAGAACAATACGCGTTCAGCAATTTGGATGTCCGCGCCGTGCGAGGCCCCCTGACACGCCAATTCCTAAAAGAACATTTTCAAATCGAAGCTCCGGAGATCTACGGTGATCCAGCCCTTCTTTTACCCTTTCTCTTTCCGGAATTTAGAAGAAGCGAAAAACCCTCTTACGATTTCATCATTATACCCCACTACTCAGAACTGCATTTTTTTCCCAAAGAGATCTTCCCTAATGCCGTCTACCCGACAGATCCTTGGGACGAAGTAATCCGGAAAATCTGCGACAGCTGCTTTGTGGTCTCCAGTTCCTTGCACGGAATCATTGTTGCAGAAGCATTTGGCATACCCGCCCGGATGCTTCGAATAACAGACACCGAGCCCCTTTTTAAGTATTTCGACTATTATGCAGGGACCAGCCGCCCCGACTTTCAATTTGCTAATTCTGTTGAAGAAGCCCTTTTGATGGGAGGAGAAAGGCCATTCGAATGCGATCTCATAAGACTATATAACGCATTCCCTTTTGACTTTTGGCTAAATGCCTCTTTCGAACATTCCCCTTACAACTAATTGAGAACCCTATGCGTATCGATCTTTTAGTCTTGTTTTTGCTACCAGTTTTTTCCATTTGCTCTCTCAACATCGACTATCCTGGCGAATTCGAAGGGATCGATCAACCCGCCCCAATTGAGGAGTTTATTCCTCCTCCTGGATTAACAGACCTTGAGAAAAATTCCCAGAGCTTCGTCCTTGAAGTGAAGCAAATCGAAATTCCTGGATACTCTGGAGCATTTAATCCTTCAATTGTCCGCTGGAAAGATTCTTTGTTACTCTGCTTTCGAGTACGGAACCTCCAAAATCAGTCGACCCATGAGATCGCGCTAGTTTTTCTCGATGATACATTTAATCCCATTAGCAAACCCCACATTATCCAGATGCGTTTGCCTCCTAGACAATTGCCTACGAAAGATCAAGACCCTCGGTTGATGATCGTTCAAGACCGCCTTATCATCGTTTATAGCAACATTTTAGACGAACCGAACGAAAAAGAGACTCGACGCGTCTGCATTTCCGAGGTCCAATGGGACGGAGATTATTTTTTTATCGATGCGGTTGAATGGATTGAGAAATATCCAGGAATGACCAAATTGCGCTGGGAGAAAAACTGGGTCCCCTTCATCTATAAAGAGGAACTGCATCTGGCCTATAGTCTCATTCCACACCATATTTTCAAACCCGTCTGGGGAACCCAATCGTGCGCCTCTGTCTGCTCATCGATTAGCCTTATCCAATGGGCATGGGGAGTCTTGCGCGGCGGCACACAAGCATTCCTTGTTGATGGAGAGTACCTCTCCTTTTTCCATTCTTCAATCAATATTGCTTCAGTCCAATCTCTTGGAAAAGTGATACAGCACTACTTCATGGGAGCCTACACCTTTTCTGCGGAACCCCCATTTGCCATTACCCGAATGAGCAAAGAACCGATCGTCGGAAGAAAGTTTTACAATGGACCCGCCTATAAAACATGGAAACCTCTTCGTGTAGTTTTCCCTGGGGGCTTTATCTTCGATGAGAAATTCGTTTGGGTTTTCTATGGACGGCAGGACCATGAGCTTTGGGTTGCAAAGCTCGATAAGAAAGGACTTTTCGACAGTTTAGTTCCAGTCACTTCAATGAAATAACAAGAGGAGAAGGGATATGCAACGTAATAAAAACCGATTTCGATGGTTATTATACCTTTTGATGTTTTGCCGCTTCCAAACTTCTTTTGCCATCCTAAATCCCATGATCGATTTAGAAGAATCCGCACAACAGTTCGTTCTCGAAATCAAAAAAATCCAGATCCCAGGCTTTCCGAATGCATTCAATCCATCGATTATCCACTGGAAAGGATTGATCTTGATGAGCTTTCGAGTCATCCCCGATCCAAAGAATTCCTACACTTCCCAGATCGGCCTGATCTGGCTCGATGAGGATTTTTGCCCCGTTGGTGAACCTCAAATTTTGGATACCACTCTAACTCCAGCAACACCATCGAGAACTGACGACGGCCGATTAATTGCGGTCGGAGAGCAGATCTACCTTGTGTATAGCGATAATACCGATCCTAAAATCAGCCGTGGGGGGTTTCGCGTCTTCGTTGCAAAGCTTAGATTTGATGGCGGAAATTTTCATGTCGAAAACCCGGTCAAACTCTCCCACTTTAAGGAAGAAATCCCAGATCGGCGTGAAAAAAATTGGGTCCCATTCGACTACCAAGGCCAGCTTCTGCTCGCTTACAGTCTGTCTCCTCACATCATCTTCCGCCCCCTTCTTGAAATTGGGGCGTGTGAAACAATTGCCTACACCGCCTCCAATTGGAAATGGCAATGGGGCGAACCGCGCGGTGGCTCACCCGCGTTAAAACTCGGTGAGGACTATCTCTCCTTTTTCCACTCATCTTTAAGCACCTCCACCCTTCATTCCGATGGAAGAAAAATGAACCATTACTTTATGGGAGCTTACACCTTTTCTGGGTCCCCCCCCTTTCCTGTCAAACGCGTCAGCAATGAGCCCATCGTCGCAAAAGGATTTTATAAAGGGCCTGTTTATAAACCGTACTGGGGACCTATCCGTTGCGTTTACCCAGCCGGATTTATCTTTGATGAACGTTTTATTTGGGTCTCCTACGGAAGGCAAGACCATGAAGTCTGGATTGCTAAACTCGATAAGAAAGGACTCCTGGAAAGTCTGGCCTCTGTCAGTCCGCTTAACTAAGCGAGCACCTGTTTTTTTGATTAGAGTCTTCCCCAAAACTCGAGTACTTGTCGATAAATATCCTAATGATTTATAAGAGAATTTAGCAAATTAAAGTAATTTCTCTAAATAAAACTCAAGGAAAACTATGAAAGTCAGAAACCTGTTATTACTCGCACTCTTAGCATGTTCCTATACTTTCTCCTATGGTCAACAGCCATCTAAGGAAATCACCGAAAAGGGAATTTTTCCTGGGCCGAACAAGACCCCTAATCAAGCTGTTGTCCCTTCGTTGACAGATGATGAGAACACGGATGGAAGTAGCTCTACCGATCCTTCAACAACCCCTTCCAATCCTTCCGATGATGAAGAGTATACTCCCAAAGCTTCTCCAACACCTAAAGGCGATAAAGAATACTTCCCTTCCGCCACATCTCCAAACATTCCAAAAGGTAACAAAGAGTACTTTCCTAAGAGACTGTCCACAAACCTAAAAATTTAGTAGACTGCTTGGCTCATACTTTA
>CAZOKX010000006.1:40610-56518 GCA_964580785.1 uncultured bacterium | reverse complement strand
TAGGTTTGAGAGCTGCTCATTATTAGCTAGATCGAGGTCGATCAGGTTCACAAGCCCCGCGACATCGAAGGTTATCAGCTGGTTTCCACTTAGACAGAGGGTGGCTAGGTTGACAAGCCCGCTGGAATCGAAGGTTGTCAGCCTGTTTCTACTTAGATAGAGGGTGCGCAGATTGGTAAGCTCCGTGGGATCGAAGGTTGTCAGCTGGTTTCCACTTAGATCGAGGATGGCCAGATTGGTAAGCCGCGTGGCATCAAAGGTTGTCAGCTGGTTTCCACTTAGACGGAGTTGAGTCAGGTCAAGTAGCTGCAAGATTGGGGGGAGTGTACGTAAAAAAAAATTTATTAAAAATAAATGTTTTCTATTATTATAAAAAGTATTACGAATTTCGTGAGCAGCCTCTTCAGCACGACCACCCTCTTGTGTCACCCAAGCATCCAGTGCGGCCTCTAGAGGCCCGCCATCGATAATCGAAATGCCCGAGGAGTCAAAACGTACGGCAAATTGGTCATATCCCATGGCGCGCAGGCGATTTGTTAAACTTTGACTCATTTGAGCTGCTGTTGAAGCATTCGTTGCTCTCTGGAAAAGAAGACGGAGGGCATTTTCTTCCGATGGTTCGAATTGTCCAAATTCTCTGGAAAGGTTACTCGCAACTTCTGAAACATTAACATAGTCATTATTAAGCTTCATAATAAACAAGATCCTGATTTAATAAAAAACAATATTTAATTTATTAATAACTTGAAATAGTTATAACAAATCGAGCTAGATTTAATCAATAATTAATGCCATTTAAACCGAGCTGAGCAGGTGTGGCAGGTGCTCAGGGATCGATACCTGGGAAACCGCTATTTTGATTCCTACGAACATATTTTGGACAGTTGTTGTGATGCCTGGAATGCCTTTACCTCCACGGCTGGTTCCGTGCGCCAGCTATGCACTAGAGAATAGTCGAGAGTTAAAAATTATTTTTGATAAATGGTATAATTTCGCGCCGAAGCGGTGCAAAATTAGTCTGTACGCCCGGTATGGCGTTAACACTTGGAGGTGAAAGTCCTCTACGGGCCCGGGAAGGGGAACCATTAGCTAAACAGAAGGGTGCCCACTGTGAGGCTCGATCTGAAGAAAGCTGTAGACAAATTAATGTCAAGGATAGCGAGGAAGATCAAAATATACGTGCAATACCCCCCCTAAAACTTTCTAAAGATTAGCGGAGCTTGTGCGTCTTACGGATTTTTAACGCAATTACGATAATAACAGCCAAGCTTAGCAAGCTCATAAGGCCGCTAGGGATGAAGTGGAGTGTTTTAGCGAAGCGATGGGTAAAGAAACCATCTAAGACGAAGGTGATTCCGAGAGCGGCATATTGGGCCATAAGCTTCCCCTTCGAAATGGCATAGGAGCATAAAAACAACCCAACGCTAAAAACTAAACCTGACACTAGAGAAGGAATGCTTTCGGCTTTCATGTAGCCGACGATGCCTCCTATTAAGATTATCAATGAGTAAACGCAAACAATCGTCGCGGTGATTTTCATCTCAGCTAGCTCCATTTAATAATTAAAGATTATAGTTGAGGTGCCTATTTGGGTTCCACTAACTTCTCTTGAGGTGGGAAATTCAAAAATAAACTATATCACTTAATAATTAAGTGATCAAGGACAACATCCATTATTGCTTCAAAAAAGCTAATCTCGAAAAAAAACTTTATGAACCGCAGTATACCGAACGGTACGTACGGTGGTGTGGAAGGGCAGTAGAGGAAAACTTTACCTCCTATCCGATACCGCCTTATTTCCTTTCTTTGACTTGACGGCTATCTTCTTGTACAATGGTGGCTTTGCAAGGCTATAAATGAGCTGGCAGCAAAAGCAACCGTTTCTTATGCAGCATTTCTGGGCTTTAGAATAATGACACGCATTCTTGGTGAACAGCAGATCTTAGAGGCTGCTATTTTGTTGAAAGAGGGGAGCATCGTTGCTTTTCCAACCGAAACTGTCTATGGGCTTGGAGCATCGATTTTCCAGCCCCAAGCAATTTCTGAAATTTTTAACGTCAAGGGAAGGCCTCAGGACAATCCTCTAATTGCCCATGTGAGCAATTTAAAGCAGGTGGAACAGATTGCTTGCAACATCCCCCCTATCTTTTATTCTTTAGCAAGTCATTTTTTCCCTGGACCGCTTACTGTAGTCTTGACTAAGCAGCAATGCGTTCCATCTATTGTTTCAGCGGGTTTAAACTCCATTGCTTTGCGGATGCCGAGTCATCCGATAGCTCTTGATTTAATCAAAGCTGTAGGGGACCCGATTGTCGCTCCTTCTGCCAACATTTCAGGAGCGCCAAGTTCAACCTGTTGCGAGCACGTGCTCCAGGATTTCGACGGTAAAATTGCTGCGGTTATCAACGGAGGCGTTGCTTATTATGGGATTGAATCAACTGTAATTAGCCTGATCGATGGCAACCCGATGTTGCTCCGTCCAGGCGCTATCGATGTAGAAAGCCTTGAAGAAGTTCTTCAGAAAAAACTCATCTTTCCTTCTTTTCTAGATTTATCAGCTCCTATTTCTCCTGGAATGAAGTACCGTCATTATGCGCCTCGCACCCCTATCCGCCTCTTTAAAGAAAGCCGTTTCCTCTGGGAAATGGTGCAGGATGATCCCTCCATTTCCAGAATGGTCCTGAGCCGCGAAACATTACCCTTCGAGCTTCCGAAGGCTTGCCAATGGTTTGTTTTAAACGCACCTGACTTTTATGCTCGATTAAGACAAGCGGATGCTATTGGCTATCAGCAGATCTTCATTTTTTGCGATGAACTGATATACGGTGATTTAGCATTGATGAACCGGATCTTAAAAGCAGCGGGCTGATTCTAGGCACGCTGTGACGACAACCTAAATTCAGAGGCAAGAATGCTCAGTATATGATCGTCGATCGCAAAATTATACAAAGGCGAGATCGTTAATCAACGTGGGCAAGTTTTAGTCCAATGATACCAATGATGATTAAGAAGATCGAAATCAACCGAATGATGTGATAAGAATCTCCAAAAAAAATGATTCCACATGTCACAGTGCCAGCGGCGCCGATTCCAGCCCATACGGCATAAGCTGTTCCTACGGGAATAGTCTTCATGGACTGTGAAACAGAAAAAAAACTCAAGACGATAAAGATTACCGTAATGATGCTCGGAATGAGTTTTGAAAACCCTTGGCTGAACTTTAAGGCGATCGTAAAACAGATCTCGAAGAATCCGGCTAATAGGAGAAAAATCCAGGCGACAGACATACGATATTACCCGTAATAATCAATGATTATACACAGAATAGCACGTTGCCAATAAAAAACAAAATTTTGCAACTTTTAGGCTCTATTCGACTTTGCCTAAACTAGAAGATTCTCTCAGCAAATGTTCACCTTCTGCTTTTAGCGCGAGATAAACATTCACTTTTTTTATCCAGTCAGCTAAACGGTTTGTTCGATAACGAGAGTGCCGTATTTGGGAAGCTCAGGAAGCACTAGTTTTTTGGTGTGCCTGGACCTATGGCTATCAAGCAATATGACAGGACCAAGCCGAGTTTCACCAGCTTTGTCAGAGCGGAAGATGATCCTTGCTTGCTTGATCTCGCGTATAGCCTCTTGCTCGCGGTCTCGGATAGAGAAGTTCTCAAAACTCCTGTTCGCAAAGTTATGGACGACGAGATAGCGCTTATTCAGGTTCGATGGATCAATACGCTCATAAGCAATTACAGCACAGGATGTCTCCAATGAAACCCAATTGAATCGATTTAAGTTCTCTCCAGCATCCCAGAATACGGGTCTTTTTAAGTAGAAATGGTTGATCCGTGCATATGCGTCTTTAAATGAAGTATACTCCGGTCCTAAAATAAGCTGCCAATTTAACCCTTTGGTGGGATCGAAATGTCCATCGAGTCCATATTCCGTTCCCATCGAGGTCATACGTGCGTGGTGGGGCATGAAAGCGCTTGTTGCGTACCAGAGCTTAATTTTTTGTTCGAGATCCTCTTGGGAGTCTTCGCAGTTTTTGATCTGAGTAGCAATGTATCCTTCGTGTCTAATTTCATCGTGGCTTGTGAAGGGACCAATGAATTTTTGTCCAGAACCTTGTATTAGGCATTCTCGAAGTGAATTTTTCTGGTCTTGCTTAGACCGTCGTTCCAGATTGAAAGCGAGATAATCGCGTAGCCCACGACGAGCTTCCATACCAAAGCGTAAGTCGAAACCAAGCCCTTTTCCTGAAGGATCATCTACGGGCAATGTATCAAAATAGGTGTATGGCCACGAGTTCTCTGAAATCGTAAAAGCATGCATTTCATGCGCCAGTTTATTCATGTCACGGCAAAATTGGATGCTATTTTGGTCCCAGACCGTCCCGTCTTCAGCTGGGTTCCACTCATCTTTTTCTCGCCATCTAGAGTAAGCAATAAAGTGTGCTACGGCATCGACCCGCATGCCGTCGATATGGCATTCTTCTAGGAAAAAGTGTACAGACGACAATAAGAAGTTGCGCACGTCTTCGCGTTTAAAATTGACTTTCGGCGTTCCCCATGGAGTTAAGCGGTTACGGTCATCTTGTTCTTCAAAAAAACTCGTTCCATCAAAACTTCGTAAGCAGACGTCATCCTTTGCGAAATGGGCGGGGACAAAATCGATGATGACCGCAAGCTCGTTTTTATGCAAGATATCGACGAATTCTTGAAAGTCTTTAAGCGATCCATTGCGCGCTGTCGGCGCAAAATAGCCAGAGGATTGGTATCCCATCGACTCTTCTAGAAAATGTTCGTACACTCCAAAGAGCTCGACTTGCGTAAAGCCCACTTCTTTACAGTGGGCAACTAAGCGGCGGGCAATTTCTTGATAATGAACGAATTGGCCGTTCGGTTTAAACCAGCTAGGGATGTGGACTTCATAGATGTTCTTTGGGCGGTCTTTAAGGTTAGGGCGGTCGGCCATCCACGCGCTGTCAGTCCATGCGTAGTCTTTAGGCAAAGCTGTAACCCTGCAAACTCTTCGATCTTTTGGATCAAAACCAAAAGCAAATGGATCTAATTTACGGACAAGCTCTCCTTGAGCATTCACGATCTCGTATTGGTAGCGGGTCCCTTCACAAGCAGTGGCGACAAGTGTTTGCCATGAGCCATCCGCTATTTTATGCATCTCATGCTCAGTTTCTTTTCCGGTTGGTTCCTTTCTTTCATCCAGCTCGATTGTAATGACTTTAACGTTTTGAGCCGCGGGCGCCATCACACGAAAGTTAACGCCGCCGCCATCTTGAATATGCGCTCCAAATATGTTGTAAAGCTGAGTTTGCTTTCCTACACCGAAATAATTATCTCGTGCTGGTGCTGGATCATCTTCAATACCCAATAAGTCTGTTTTTTGCGTATGCCGTGTCTTCTTTGCTGCAATAGCATCTTCGATTAGCCTGACGTAGCGTTCAGATGGAGAAAGGCCTTCTGGAGATGCGGTCCAGCTTAACTGGAATACATCTTTCATCAACCTTGATATCACCTTTTGTTTTCCTGCTTTGGAAAGAGACATCCAATAATCGAGCGCTTGACTCGTCGTTTTAAATACCAGCCTGCTTTGTTCAGCAGATGCCCAATCATAGAGCCGCTCATAGGTAAATCCATTAAAGCGGGGGTGGGATTGGTCGCTAACAATCGTATCGGCAAGACCGCCTGTACGGGTTCCAATTGTTAGAGCGCCGAACCCAAATTCTTCCAAGTGGACAAGTCCGCATGGTTCGAACTTTGAGGGGACTATGGTGATATCTATGAAAGCGCGCCACAATGGCCCTAAAGGGGGGATATCTTCCATAATTCCAAGTGACAGATCGGCCTTTTGACCGAGCTGCATCTTCAAGCTAGCATTTTCCCCTTTGCCCCGCGTAATCCATCCAGCCCCTAAACGTCTAGCTTTTTCTTCTAAGGCATCGAGTATTTGAGTTGCCTCTGCGTCTTCACCAATGCCTAATGAAACAAATTTTGCTCCTTTCGCATGGACTGCCTCTAACACATCATCGAACTTGTCGATACCCTTTTGCGTGGAATCATATCGACCGATATAGCCGATAAAAGGAGTTCTGATGAACTCTTCTGCGGAATGGATATTTAGTGCATCAAGAGCATCAGCAAACCATTTTTCAAGAACTCTAAAAAGCTGTTCGCCAATCAATTGCTTTTTATGTGCAACGAGGTCCTCCGTTTCTGGGGAATAGGAGAGATCGATAGCTACCCCTGTGATCGGGTCTTTCCAGTTTTTTAAAACATCATTTGTTCTAGGGTCCCAAAGTTCAGGGTTGCTGCCGTTGGTGATCCCCTTGAACTTTCCATTGTGTGCGCTTCTACGGATTGAAGGACCGATTCCTGAGGTTAGAGGTCCTTCTTGCATCTCTTCTGCAAATGTTTCAGAAACTGTCAATGTACAATCGGCCATTTCAATGACTTCGGTCATTAGGTTGAAACCTCGTCGGTTATCCCCAAACATCTGTAGTATATCAGACTCTTCAGTGCCGTAAACCCCTTGGCATCCATAGTTGTTATTGTGGATGATAAAAACATTGGCTGGAAAATCCCCGCATGCCCATCGATCAAAGTAGCGGCGACGGATGCTAGAAATGGCGTATGACGAATGCCAATCGTTATAAAGAACTGCATCGAAAGCACCTTTCTGAGCAACGACGAATTCTGCAGTTGCGCTGCCGAAAAAGATGAGCCTTTCTTTTAGACCGTGCCATTCTTTGCCAGGAACAGCTAGGGCGCCGTCTTGGTAAATTTGAGAAGCGCTAGGAATATCAAAACAGTTACGCGCAGCGTCGGTATTTTCAAGGTAGGCTAAATGCAGATCCGGCTCTTGATCGATTGTGAGCACTCGGTCTTCTTGTAACCTTCCTGAGACCATGTGGTTTACGGAGGTCGCCTTCCCTTCTTTTGCAATCCTTTCGTTCAAAGGCCCTGGAAGGCCTGAGAACTTAGGCATCAGGATAGTCACCTCGCACCCTCGGCTTTTAAGGGATGTTGCGATTCCGTAAACAGCTTCTCCAAGGCCGCCGTATTTAAACCCATATTTGGCGCATTCGTAGGCGACGAGCATAACGCGCATCCTTTGGGAAAGGTTTTCGATTGTTTGGGGAGATCGGGTAACTTGGATTTGTTCACGACGAGTCGGTTTTACAGGAAAGCGTTCAGTATTCGACTCTCTATTCAGTTTGACCCGTTCAGAAATAGCTTTGGTCGAGAGCTGACGCTTGGTTGCGTCAATGGTATGGATATAGATATCAAGAATTCCCTCTTGAGCAGGGGATCCGATCAGAGCAGTTTTGATCTGTTCGAATAAAGCTTCATCAGAAAGATGACTTCCTGTACTTTGAATAGCCTCAATCTTTTGCATTAAATTCTGGGCGATTGGCGTTAGTATCGCTAAGCCCAGCATGGTTTTTTCAAGGGTGTCGACAAAAAGATACAGTGCTTCTGGTCGGACATTTTCTTGAGAAAGCATCCTTCTTGTTAACCGGAGGATGTTGAGTACTTCTGATAAGGAGTAGCGAACTTCAAATTGTTCAAGGATATTCATTCCAGAAGCATTCTGGAGTTCTGTCAAAATGTTGATGTCCGCTTCTAATCGCTTTCTACCAATCAAATGACCTTCTGATATACCCATATCTTTAAACCCGCTCCACACGCAAAAATGGATAAAATGGCATAATTCGGTGGGCATGCGCTGGAAAGCAGCTTGTTTTTGCTCATTAGATGCTAGAGGATCTTTCATCGCTTTGGCAAATGCGCGATAAGCTTGGATTGCATGTGGGGAATCAATTTCAGATTCATTCAACATATCCAGTTGCTGTTCTGCAGCGATACGCATAATAGGGAAATCATCGTCTGGGCATTGCAAAGTTAACCAGTTCAGGGTATTACGTGCGTTTGCGCGTGCTTCTCCAATCGTAGCAGCAGAATGAAGCGGCAAATCATGGAGCTTGATTTTTCCATCGACGATGCTCATGCGATCGAATGAAATCTTGTGATATCCTGTTAATACAATAAAGCGGCAAAGATCTTCTGCGCACCTTCTTTGCTGTTTTTTTGTGAGTTGGTAGAAAGCTGTTTTAAAATCTGTTCCGGAGCTTTTTTGATCAATTATTAAAAAGAAGGTCGGATTCCGTATGTGCTGGATTTCCGCTTCCAGAAAGGGGATGAGGAGGCGTGGATTGTTTTGAACAGCTATTTCTCCCCATTTATGACCGCCGAAATGGGGATTGGTTTTTCCGCCGCTCTCATACCATAAACGTTCGAGCAATCTATTTTTGGTGCATCTATCGAATCGGTTAAATAGGACTAAAAGATCTTCATTGCTGACAGATGGTTCTTGACGCATAGCGTCCAATAGAGGGGCAAAAATATCGATCTTTCTTTCAGCTTCTTCGTCATCCCACGACTGTATGGGAATGGCACAGGCTTGGGGCAGTGCAAGCTGAAGTCTTTCTTTTTTGATGACTGTATGAAGGACATCGCTATATTTTTCGATGTGTTTGCAGCTTTCTCCTCGATGCAAGCACCGCTCAGCAATCCGAAAGTTCCATTCAGGAAGTCCGCTGTCTTCAAATACTCCCCACTCCACAGTGTTAATGTTTCTTTGTGCAAGAACAGGTTGTGATCCCGTTTGGCCTATGAAGAAGGGAAGCAGTCCAGCAACTTTGAGGCTTAGGTTCTGAGCATCTCCATTTTGAGAAATCGAGCTGATTTCATGATCCATGTAAGGGCAATCAGCAGAAGCAATGGGTAGACTTTCAGCAAACATGCGAGGAGGGGCAGCAAGGGCGGTTTTGACAGTCGTTGCCGTAAACCGAAGCATGTTGACCGGTTGATGGATAGAAGATGGGAAAGTGGGGAGCTCTGCCGATTTGATTATTTGCTGATTGAGCCAAGGGCGGGTTAACGCGTTTTGGATTCTGTAACCTGCCTTTTCATATAATCGACGGGTTTCTGCATCTAAGACAGATAGCAAACAACGGGGATTGTTCTCAATGGCTTTTTTCCCCCAATCTGGCCCGCCGAAATGAGGATTTATTCGACCACCGCTTTCTAACCAGAGAAAGTATTCCAGATGTGTTTGGGTATCTGGAGTTAAATTTTTAAATTCATCAAGGATCAATTGATTTTCTAAAGCCGGTTTTCGTTGACCTAAGGCTTGTAGAAGGGGGGCAAACTCTTCTAATTTTCTTTGAGCAATAATTTTTTTGTTAAGATTTAAAAAAATTTCTTTAATTAGAGGTCTGGCAGCTTGGTCTTGTGCCAACAAAAGCGATTGGAAGTCAAGAGGCGAACAAGCGGGATCGGTAGCTTTCCCATGCCCAATTTGATGCATTCCTATCCAAATCAATCCTTTCAATATTTGACGCAAAGGGGCGTCCAATTGTTCGAACTTTTGACTTAAGAAAGCGGCGTCCGCGGCTTTAGCAGGATCCTCCAAAAAATGTACAAAGTTTTCAAGTTGGTACAGTTGATAAACTGCATGCTTTAATTCTTCTGAATCGGTATCTTTGACCTCTTGCTGATGGATAAAGCTGGTATTTAAGCGTAGAGAAGTACGAGCTGCGTCATGCAAATGCTGAATGATTCCCTCAGCAATCTTTACCCCTTGATATTCGTGGAACATGCTGACGTCACAAGTTTCCAGAACATGCTCTTCTCCGAAATTATCTACTGAAGGCCTCCCGCAAAGGTTCCAGATTTGATAGCAAAAGTGGCCTTTAGCAAGAGGAGATAAAGCTCGGAACATTGCCATCGAACGTTCGTTGAGCTCTCTTGCTCGCGAAAATATGCTCGGATCAGAAATCGAATTAATTGCAAATGTTTGAAGTTCGATTAATTCGAGGATAGCCCGCCTCTGTTCGAGCTTTGTTTTTAGCTGGTCGCGAAGTTGCTCGATTAAGTTCAATCCATTGTTGTCTTTGAGGCGAAGTAGAATATAGGGGTTTTGTTGGATAGCTTCAGCTGGAGTGTAGTCCAAGGGAATATGTTCAGCAACCTGTTGGCAAATTTGTGCAAAGAGAGAAAGGGGTTGCAACCCTAAGAGGATTTCATAGAAAGATCTTTGCCGATCTTTCAAGGCGCAGCTTAACGATTCAAAAGCCTGCAAAGATTGTGATATCTCCTCAATGCTCCGACTTGTTTCGACTTGAATAGCATATAAGCGTTGCAGGTCTGGATCAAGGGTTGGGTTCGGTTGCATAGGCGGGCGTTGAGGTTCACTAATAACAACAGACCTTGGCCGGTCTCTGCGCCCAGGCGCCGTGGAAAGTTCTCTTGAGCCGACTCTTCCAAGATCTCGCCACCTCGCTGCGGTCCTCTGAGGAATAAAGGAATCAAAACTAAACCATTCTGGCATTGTAACACTTTTTTTAAAGTTAATAAAATTACTTACCGTTACCCGATAAATTTTACTATAAAAACTTCTAACCTTCAACAAACAAATAATAATCCGCTTGATTTAAATTAATTAATTATAAATGGATTTCCTATACCCTTCGTGAATCAAAATTTTGATTCACAAAATTTTCCCTTGACCGCATAATCATGGCGTGAATTTTTTAACTCAATCAGAACGAGAACAACTTAAGCTCCAGCATAGACGAGAACGTGATGGGCGAATACGTGATCGGATAAAAGCCGTCCTTCTTTACGATGAGGGGTGGTCACCCAGAGATATCGCGAGAGTTCTCTTGATCTCCGATGAGGCCGTTCGTAATCATATTGACGAATATCAGAATCAGGTGTATTCCTCATCAATTAAACTTGGTGAGCATCTTCTTGGCTTGGGAACTAAGCAATTTTCTCGCTTTCTACGAATCCAATTTGCCAGTGTACGTAGCGTGATTCCGAAAGTTTCTGCAACTTTCTTTCGGTCACCAATCTTATCGAGATATTTCAGGGCTTGGGTTCTTAAGTCTAGTGAATACGTCATTCAATTATGATACAAAATGAAAAATAAATTTTAAACAACTATATGTACAGGTAAATGAACTGCTTGTGCAGCCCTGCGTACAATGGGACTTGCCCATGAAGAAGGGGTTTCAACCTAGAGATGGTTTACATCATTCCAAAGTTTGATCACATGGGAGTCCCTCTCAAACCCAAGGATAGAGATAGAGCCGGGGGAAAGGGTAAAGAGGTTGCCCTCTGAAATAGGGAGCTTTAACCACTTAGCCGTTAAAGCTCTCAGAAAATGTCCATGGGAAAATAAAACAATATCTTCGTGTGAAACATTGATTTTCATTAATACACGATTTGCTCTAACAGCAATATCTTCAACTGACTCCCCGTTAGGGGCCCCTCTGGAGAAGATATTCCAATGCGGTTCTGCTTTCCAAATTTCTTCTGTTTTAAGTCCTTCATAATCCCCATAGTTCCATTCAGCAAGATCGGAGTCAATTTCTGCCTGGCGATAGAGGCCCGATAACTTGCAAGTTTCGGAAGCCCGCTTAAGGGGGCTTATTAGCACCTGTTCGAAGACATGTCCTTTCAACCGTTTGCTCAATAACTTGGCTTGCTTTCGACCATTTTCTGTAAGCGAAAGATCGGTCATTCCTGTATGCTGTCCTGATACGCTCCATTCTGTATCACCATGCCGGATCAGATAGATTTTACGATTTGGATAGTTCATAGCTACGGTAAAAACAAGTGTAGTATGTTATGAATGATTAGACTCAACAAATAGACTGAAGCGGGAAAACTATCAACCACATATTAGCAGGGATGGTTTTTTTTGAAGCATTCTGATAAAGTAGAGAAAACCTGTTGGCAAGACTCCAGGGAAATGTGGTGGAGTTCTTGATTAAAACGGCTTTCACTAAATAGCGATGTTTCCTTGACAATCTTAGTTCATTTACAAGGCGAGCCTGAGCCTATGGCCCTCACCCCATTGGAATTCGAACAGCTCATGGGGGTTTCTTATCTTTCTCAGCTTGAATTCCTAGTTCCAACCCTGCACGAAAAGATTGGTCGTCGCTGCATGAAAGAAGATAGGAAAAGATGGATCGATCCGCGACAAAAATGGTTAGGGAGCTATTACTCTCAAGAGATCCAAAAGGGATCTCAGCCCGATGTAACCATCCGTTGGATTAGTCCAGCCTTAGGTTATGGAATTTTTACAAATCGGCTGATCCCGCGGCATGGGTACATAGGCGAGTACACCGGCATAGTTCGCAAACGCCGTCTTTTTGGAAGGCTTAAAAACTTCTACTGTTTTGATTATACGATTGGATTTCGGCGCCCGACACCTTATGTCATCGACGCTCAAAAATATGGGAACTTCTCCCGCTACATCAATCACAGCGATAACCCCAATACAGAAACTGCTTCGGTACTTTGCAATGGAATCATGCATATCATCTTCTATGCGATAACTGATATTACTCAAGGGAGTCAACTATACTGTAACTACGGGAAAAAGTATTGGGAGAAACGGAAAAAGCCAGTTGTAATCCAAGAAATGCAAAAAAACTAAGCCCTTTGGTTTCAAAAAAAATCAAAGGGCTTGCAATTTAACTATCCAGGCTCGTTAATGCCGAGAAGCTCGATTTCGAAAATCAGGGTCATATTAGAGGCGATCTCTTGTCCAAACCCATTTTCGCCGTAAGCGAGATAGGAGGGAATATAGGCTTCCCACTTGTCGCCAACCTGCATAAGTTGAAGAATTTCTGACCATCCAGCAATCACACGGTTAAGAGGAAAAGAAACAGGTTGGCCCCGTTGATAAGAGCTGTCAAAGACTCGCCCGTCAATAAAAGTTCCTCTGTAATGGATTTTAACGATATCGAGGAGAGTTGGGTGGACCCCGGATCCCGAACCTTTTTGG
The DNA here is from genome assembly GCA_964580785.1 of uncultured bacterium. Taxonomy (GTDB): domain Bacteria; phylum Chlamydiota; class Chlamydiia; order Chlamydiales; family Rhabdochlamydiaceae; genus Acherontichlamydia. The sequence goes on along the minus strand of CAZOKX010000006.1, from coordinate 43,640 downwards.
AGGACTTTATATTGTAGTCCGGAAGTCAGAGTCACAACGCCCTCTTTTGTCTTGTTCTGTAATAGGAAGGCTTCCCCTTTTTTCTTGTTTTCTTCCGACACTTTTGTTACAAACTGACGCTGCTGTGTCTCAACTTGTTGGCGAAGTGCGTTGAGAATTGACTGGACCTCTTCAACAGCCAGCTTGGGGTCGTTATTAGTTAGCGCATCATTAAGGCCGTTATTTAAGCAATTCATGTCGATGTCTGCAAACTGCTGCTTCAGATTCACTCCAGTTTGGAGACCTATACAATAACTAACTTTTTCCTTGGTCGTTTTCATCTTTACCTCACTTAATTGGAAAAAACAGTTATACATCATAGGCAATTGACGGACAAGTGCTTTTAGATTTTTATCGTGCGCGCGCAGGAAGAGGATTTCTCAACAGCCGGCGCTAAACTAACTGTTTTAAGTTAAAAGCTGTTCGATAATAGAAACAAAGCGTTTCCATTTAGCCTCTTTCATGCTAGAATTCGTGCCTAAAAAGGTATATGAATGAAAATCCTTGCTGAGCAGGAAGCCCCTATTATTGAGCTCTTGAAGAAGCTTTCTCCCGATAGCTCAAATAATACGTTGCGCTCCTGGCTCAAGAAGGGGAGAGTGTTGATAGCAGGAAAGGTGGTCAATCGAAGCTCCTACCAAGTATTACCTGGTCAAGAAGTATCTGTGAGGCCTCGCGTCCAATTTGCTCGCGGTGATATCAAAATTTTATTTGAAGATGAGCACCTTGTCGTTTTAGAAAAGCCGGAAGGGCTGCTCAGCGTCGCAACAGATTCCCATGATGAGCACACGGCGCATATGATCTTAAAGCGCCGCCGTCATCCGGGGCGTGTATTTCCTGTCCATCGCCTCGATCGTGAAACTTCCGGCGTTATGATCTTTGCCTACACGGAACCTGCTCGGGACTCGTTGAAAGAACAGTTTGAAAAGCGCTTAATCGAAAAGATCTACACAGCGGTTGTTTTTGGAAAAGTGCCTGAAAAAACGGGAGCTTGGGAGAGCTACCTTAAAGAAGATGGAAACTACTTTGTCTCTTCGACGTTAGCTAAGAAAACAGGCAAGCTGGCAATCACATATTATGATGTCATCGCGCAAAATTCCCGCTATACCTGCTTGAAACTTAAGCTCCAAACAGGGAGGAAAAACCAGCTACGCGTCCATTGTAGCGAAGCGGGGTTTCCGATCGTCGGCGATAAAAAATATGGCGCTGCTTCTAACCCGATTAGGCGCCTTTGCCTCCATGCGCAGAGCGTCTCATTCACCCATCCTACTATTGGCAAAAAGATGCATTTTGAGGTTCCGCAACCAGAGGGCTTTCATCGGTTAGTCCGATTCTAGGGGACGCGTTGTTATTCATGCTGTTCAGCTCTGAACACAACCCGTTTATTTTTAATAATATATTAAATTAATTTAATTATTCTATCGAATAAACGCTTTTTAGAGTATAATCGTTATTACTGAAACAGTAAAAATTCTTCTTATTTTTTAATATAATAAAAATAGGTTCAGAGTGTCGTTAAACTTTTTAAAAGGGACCAATGCTTACGGCCACCTCGTTAACCTTTATCACAGCACTAATCAAAATGATGCAGAAAAAACAATTGCTCAGCTTCCAGAAGAAATTCGTCAAAAAATTTTTACAGAAATCTGGGAGTTGTCTGGAAGATCTCTTGAATATAATTACGGGGAGGTCCATTTCTTGGATGATCTCAATCCCTTGCACCAAGCCGTTAACTGCATTGCAATAGAAATATTCGATTCTCTATCTAGATCGGACAAAAGAAGCATCTGTGCCAAAGCCTGGAAAGAGGCCCCTTTTGATCTTGCTTCCTTGCTAGAAGACATTAAGTACTTTTTGTTAGGAGAAAAAAATGACGAGAACTCGCTCGAAGAGAAAGTAAAGGCCGATCCTGTTTCATTGCTTCATAGCCTCCGCGAATGCTTTGGCTCTGACGACAGATTTATCAATAAATATTTTGATTTTTTTGAGCTAAAATTAGAAGACTTCGGACTTAAAAACGGAGACTTTGACAGTGGAGGAACCTGGTCGATTTTTGAAAATGTAGATTCACAAGCTCTACAGGAAGCACCCAAATATGTTCAAAAAAATATGCTGTATGATGATAAAAGAACACCTCGCTGGATAAAAGATGACAAGGCGGATAAATTTTATTTGAATGATTCTCCAACAGTTATACGAGCAAAATGTCTTCTTCTCGTATTTGGAATGGCGCCATATATTGTTGCTGCGACCATTATCTCAATGATAAGATTGATTGTTGCAGTAAGCGCCGTTCAACTCTGGGTCCCAAATTCCGATAGATCCTGGGAAGAGAGGGTCAGGAGCTGGAAAACAAACTTGGCTCGTTCCCTCATCACACCGGTAGCTCTTGTTCAAATGGAAATAGCGGCATTAAAAGGGGTATTCGGTTCCTGTCCATACGATGCAAGGAAGAACATCGCAGCATGGGAAAAACTGATTAGACTGCCTGGCCTAACCGTTGCTCCCTGCTTCCAACCTTCAGCGCGCGTGCATTTTTTTGGAGGGGATCCTTCTCGCCGAAATGCCTTCTAGATTTAAAACGTCTGATAATTGATGTTATGTTTGGTTTTTTGGACAGCCCATTCTAAAATTTTATTTACACAATCTTATGACTGACGGATGAAAGCACTGATTAAGGGAGGAGTGAGGCTCCGATGAAGCTCGAGAAATTGCATGGAGCGGAAAAGGCTCATTTGGAAATGCTCGAAGAATCTAGGAACACACCAAGCCTACTCAAACAAATACTTCGCAGATCTGATTAGAAAGAGTTATCCAATAGTCTCATCCTGCCGGGTCCCGTGTTAAGAAGAAAACTAAAGAATCTCATTTAGAAGTAGATCGATTGCATTAAAGAACAAGCTATTAGGACGTCTAATATCCATATAGCGCCGAATGTCAGGGTGCGCCTCCGTTTCACCAGGGACTTGTAAGTCGCCACGGATTACCCGG
>CAZOKX010000006.1:0-40510 GCA_964580785.1 uncultured bacterium | reverse complement strand
GCGAGACTCTCCATTTTTCGTTTAATTTTTTGTCTGTCTTGATAAGAAAGCAAGCAAAAATTTTCAACAATCTGCTCTCTGTCCGCGCCTCGTTGAATAAGCCATTTTAAACCTTCCAATTGCGCTCTTGTTTTTCTTGCTCTCGATTCCTCCGTCATTAGGTCTTCCGTCATTCCTAATGCTCGGAGGTCCGCTTCTTCATCATCGATGACCAGATCGATTGCATTAAAGAACAAGCTATCAGGACGTCTAATATCCATATAGCGCCGAACGTCAGGGTGCGCCTCCGTTTCACCAGGGACTTGTAAGTCGCCACGGATTACCCGGCCAGCCCAGTCGTGAAGACGGGTAGAAGCACCCTCTGCGAGACTCTCCATTTTTCGTTTAATTTTTTGTCTGTCTTGATAAGAAAGCAAGCGAAAATTTTCAACAACCTCCTCTCTGCCCGCGCCTCGTTGAATAACCCATTTTAAACCTTTCAATTGCGCTCTTGTTTCTCTTGCTATCGAGCCCTCCGTTATTAGGCCTTCGGTCATTCCTAATGCTCGGAGGTCCGCTCCGTCTACTTGCAACCAAACAGCGTTTATAGTCACATCGATTGCATTAATGAACAAGCTGTCAGCGGCTGTAATATTAGTATGGCGTTGAATGTCGGTGCGCACCTCGGTCTCACCAGAAAGTTGGATTTGATTATGGATTATCCGGCCAGCCCAGTCTGGAGCATTAGCGCGCACGCCCTCCGCAAGATCCCACATTGCTTGCTTAACTTCTTCTTTTTCTCGGTGAGGAAAAGAATCGAAAATTTCAACAGCCTCTTCTCTTGTTATTCCTATTTGAATAGCGTGTTGCAAATACTCCAAGTATCCCAACCTGCATGTTCGTTGAGTTGGTCCCGTTCGCGATTGCAGCTCTGTCAATCGCCATTGGAGTTGTTCCAGTCTTCTTTGCTCTGGGCGCCACTGGAGTTGTGTCGATCGCGATCGCGCTTGCTCTCTAGCTAATCGCGCTTGCTGTGTTGCTGCCCATTGCGCTTGCTCTCTATCTAATCGTGCTCGGTCTGCAGTCAATGGCGCTTGTTCAGCTCCTATAAAGCAGCGGCGAACAGATAAAAGAAAACGAAAAACAGCATGGAAAATCGTTTTGCAAAATGCAGAGAGGTGAGCACAAAAATCTATTGGCTCACCTGTTGCAGGAACATCAGGTAAGGCTGTTTGAATTGTATTTGGTACAGAACTGGTTCCTGTCGGAGCTGCACCGGTTCCTGTTGGAGCTGTTGCAAAGTCAACAGCTGGTGCTTGCCCTGCTAATGGGGTAATTGTCGACAGAGAAACCATAAAATTAAACTTCCTCTCAGTTTGTCGAAAACTTTAAAAAAAAGCACCCTAATTTATTTCCAAAGAGGGTTCTTCTTTTTCAAGAACCCGAAATTATAAACATCAAACCACATTAAAAAAATATGAAAATTTATTTTCTTTTAACCCAAGGCCGTATAGCGCTGCGGATGAGGATCTTTTGATCGGATAGGAGGTAGGGGGAACCCCTACCTCCTATCCGATCAGATTGTCTGCCTAGCTTAAATCGGCAGTTTTTCTGTTTTGCTGCTTGCTTAAATGAGTTTTAATCGATGTTTGCTCCATTGTTTCGACATCGATTACAGTTACCACAAATGTTTCTTCGACGCTTTCTTTAGGAATAAAAAGGATTCTATGGAATGTAGAATAGGGGGAAAGAACCTCTCCTCTTTCCTTTAAAGATTTTGCATGGAAATCTCTTTTAAGATGCTGGTGGTGGGTATAGGTGCGGATCCCGTCGATCGTACTGGGGATCATCAGCGGCCAAAACAAGAAGCTGAGAATCTTCCATCCCACAGCTCTAGGGATTGCCGATTTAGAGACTGTAAACGCGACCTTTTTAGGATCAATATGCGGCAGGTCGACTGAACTTGCACAGAGGGAATATTCATTGGCCGTATTGTTTTGAACACTAACTTGAACCGGAACAACACCCCGGCTAACCAGGTCATGGCCGAGAAGAAACTTGCTTTCATCCGACGTAAATGCCTTAGCTGTTACAACAACTCCGTGTTCAGGATTGAAGGGCAACACTTCTGGTACAATCGATCCAAACAAAGGGATTAAACGCTTTTGTTCCATTCCGGTCATGAGCGAAAGCGCACCTGCAATGCCAATCATTCCATAAGAAAAATACTTCTTCACAACCCTCCACATTAAAAAACAAAATTAAACAAAGAATATATTATTTATATTCATTTAATTCAATAATTAAAATAAAATGATTTATTTTTAAATGAAATCGACTTTATAAAATTTTCCAGCTGACGAAAATTTTTAAAGAGCATAGAATGAATAAATAATATTTTTTATATTTACATAAATAAAACTCGCTATTTTTTAAGAAAATGACACAAATTTCAAATAATTTCTCACCACAAATATTAGATTGTGCAATACAACTGCGCGCTTATTTAAGCGGGCAAGAATCAATCAACCAAATTATCCAATGGAGTGCAACCCCTCTTCTAACCCCTTCAAATAAGCTGAATAACCGATGGGAAATGGTTAAATGGGAAATCTATTCCATATTCCAGGACATCTATGCCCTCTTTTTATGTGCGGCTAGCAGTCTTCTTAATTGCTTGGGCGTAATAGATTTGGCTAAACGATGTCATGTCGCTTCCCGTCAAGAAATGGCTTCAACACTATTTCTTACCCATTTTAACGAAATAGGCGATAATTTTTTAATGATCAGCATTAACACGCACCGCACCGACACCAGCGATCTTTATTTGCACCCCTTCTTAGAGCCATCTTCTCATCCGTTATTTGAAATTCAAAGTATCGATAAGCAAAAACAAGGGATTAATTTTTTCCATTGGTATGGCGTATGCCGGGGCATGTCCGACTGGTTTTTCCACCTGTATTTCAAGACACAGGCCTATTTTACAGATCCTGATGAGCACATCAAAGCGGTCACCCAGCAATTTGAAGCCGGCGCTCCCAGAGAAGCTTCCCTCCTCCATTCGCTTAACGAAGAGGCTCCAACTGAGCTTCTAAACCTAGACAGACACCTTAATGTGCTACAATGTAATCCTATCTGTCAAACAGACAAGCAAATAGCCGAGGAGCTCTGTACGCTACCGCCTGGCACCTATGCGTTGTACTCTTCTTGCCATCGCGTGAATTGGATCAACTTAGGCGGATCAAGGGGCTATTTTTACAATCCCAGCTTTGGCTCAGATCGGATCCAAGACATTGATGATCTGACTAAATCAATAAAAGCTTTTATAAAGACCCATCATCCATTCGAAACAAACCGTCACATCTTCGCTGATCGGATTGTCCCGAGAATTAATGCTGTATAACAAAAACAGCTTGTGGAATTGAACCCTGATCGGGGTATAATCGGCACCATGACCTCGCTAACATCTTTAATCGCATCATATCCTATTCTCTCTCTTCCCCATCGCTCTCGGATCCATAAGCTTCATTCTTTTTTGTTTCCTGATTGTACATGCTATGTTAAACGAGATGATGAGCTTGGCTTTGGCATCAGCGGCTCTAAGCTCAGAAAATATCTATCGCTTTTACCCCCAATTCTTAAGAAAAAACCTGAACAAGCTGTTGTCATGGGCGGAAGCTTTTCTAACCACGTCCTATCGCTCTCTCAGCTATTGAGGGAATGGCAAATTGAACCTGTCCTATTCTTGCTTGGAAATCAGGAACAGCAATTACGGGGAAACGCGTTATGGATCTCTTTATTTGCAAATAAGGAGCATGTCCATTGGGTTCCAAGAGGCAACTGGGATAAACTGGATGCTTTAGCAATAAATTATCAGACATTTCAAGAGAAAAATGGAATCTCTGTTGTAGTCATCCCTAAAGGAGCAAATTGTCGAGATGCCCTTCCTGGCGCACTGACGTTGGCCGAGCAAGTCTTAATCCATGAGGAAGAGATCGGCGCATCCTTTGATCATGTATTTGTCGATGCTGGAACAGGGATGATGGCGGCAGCCCTTATTTTAGCTTTTGGAGCATTAAAGAAATTGTGCATGGTCCATGTCCTTCTGATTGCCGAATCGGAAGCTGGATTTCAAGAGGTCTTATCTGATCGATCGGCTGATTGGAAATTTTTGTTCGGCACAGCCCCCCCTTCTTCATTGTTATATAAAACCCACATTCCTCAAAACGCCCCTTCGTTCGGTGCTACAAATGCAAAAGTCTTCAAAACTATTTCGAGGATCGCGCGTTACGAAGGCTTTCTGACAGACCCTATTTTTACTGCTAAGTTATTTGATGAGGGACAACGGATCATTGTAGGAGATCAGCTTAAAGGAAACATCTTATTCATCCATTCTGGCGGAGGCCTTTCCCTTTCTGGTTTCCAAGATCAAATGGCAAAAACTTGAGTTAAGGACTCTACCATCACTGCAATCTTACAAGTGGATTAAAAAGTTCTTTTTCTGCTAGAATCGGCAAGTTTCTCGATTGAGTAGCTAAGGAATTTATTCATGCACAAAAAAAAGAAGTCTCCTTGGATCATCTTTATCGCCATTGTTCTAGCTATGTTTGTGGGATCATGGTCTGGAACCGAAGTCACAATTTTTAGTATTAAACTCTATTCTGTCTATGATTTAATCGGCAAGCTGTTCATCAATGCCCTGACCTTAGTTGTTGTTCCCCTCGTCTCATCATCGATTATTACTGGTGTTGCACGGATAGGAAACGATGCTGCGTTTGGACGTTTAGGATTGAAAACCTTCGTCTTCTATATCTCGACAAGCTTGATTGCCATTCTCCTCGGCCTTCTTTTTGTCAACCTGCTTAATCCAGGTTCGGTGATCCCTCCCGAAATATTAAAAAATTACACTTCGATCGACGTTTCCTCTGTTCAGCAACATTTAAATACCCACGAAGGGCATAAGATCACCGAAGTGATCCTGCAAATTATCCCTTCCAACGTCGTGAAAGCATTTTCACACGGACAAATGCTTGGATTGATTTTCTTTAGCTTGATCTTTGGCTATTCCATTTCCAAAATTGAATCTCACCCCTCTTCAATCTTAATTGGGTTTTGGCAAGGCATATTCCAAGCAATGATACGCATTACCCATATGGTTATGAAATTTTTGCCAATAGGGGTTTTCTGCTTAGTTGCCAAAGTATTTGCTACAACCGGTGTTGAATCGCTCCGTTCCCTTGGTTTAGTTACCGCATCGGTGATCTTAGGGCTCTTAACTTTTGTCTTTGTTGCCCTACCTTTGATTCTAAAATATGTCGGCAAGGTCAAGCCCATACGCCACTTTAAGGCCATGGCCCCTGCATTAATCACTGCCTTTTCTACAAGCTCCTCTTCCGCGACCCTTCCAATCACAATCGATTGCGTTGAAAAAAGGGCTGGAGTATCAAATAGGATCTGCAGCTTGGTCATCCCTCTAGGGACATCCCTTAATATGTCAGGTTCAGCACTTTATGAATGTGTTGCGGCGATGTTTGTCGCCCAAGCTTATGGGATCGATCTCTCCTTCTCAACCCAATTCCTTGTCGTTCTGTTAGCACTGATCACCTCTATCGGCGTTGCTGGCGTCCCTTCAGCGAGCTTGGTTGCTGTCATTGTGATTTTAAAAGCGATTGGCCTTCCTGCAGAAGGAATCGGATTGTTCATCGCTGTTGATCGGATCTTGGACATGTGCCGAACGACTGTGAATGTCTTCAGCGACAGCTGCTGCGCGGTTCTCGTTGCCCGCACAGAGGGGGAAAAGCATGTCCTTGGAAAAGAGGTTTTTGAATAATGAGCTCTTCTTCTTCGTTATGCATCCGCCAACAATCTTTGACGCATATTGAATTTCATGATCAACCAAATAATGAACCTCCTAAGCCCAAGCGATGCGTTTCTCAAAAACGTATCGAGGCCTTGATCTTAAAAACAAGAGAGGATTGGGAAAGAGATGCAATTAAAAGATCTTCTTCTTCAATCACACCGCTCTCCCCTACTCGATTGAAAAAGCCATGCCCTACAGAGTCAGAAGAATCAGATTCTGAGGTTCTTGTTAAAGCCTTGTCTAATACACAACTCCTCCTTCTTAAAAACCGCACTTACCGGAAATTAATAGTGAAGAGATTGGAAAAAGAAATAAGATGGAAACTAAGAGAAACTGCATCGGTAAATCAGAAATGCAGCTCTCCGAAACCCAGTGAACTCCCAGGATAGAAAAATAGCTTTTTATTTTTCTTGAAGATCTAGCAGTTGCTTCGCTTGCTTGTCTGTTAGGATCTTTTCAAAATACTCCCACTGTATATCAGCAACCTTTGGATCGAAGCTCTTTACTTTTTCATCTGTACCGCCGTAACGGATGCCAATAAAAGGGATATGAATAGATTCCATAGCCATAGCAACATTTTGAATATGGCTCATCTTATCATCGATGAAAACGATCTTTTTTGGTCGAGTCTCCATCTTCTTAATAAATGCACTGAGAACCGGGCCTTTTTCTACCCCAGTAGCAACAAAAATAACCCCATCTTGATAAAGGGAGTCTTTTAATTCTGTAAAAACAATTGGACCTGCAACTTTTGACGTTTGAGAAAAATCAATTTTCAGCGGGATAAGCTGTTCTAACGTTCGAGGCGCTAGCTCAGGGGATCGCTTAGTCAAGGCGATCATCGAGAGACTGGATTGATGGATATTTTTTAAAAGATCCGGAACACAAGAATCAACGAGGTGCATTTCGGTCTTATTCTGGATGGCCAACCATTTAGGTATGATAAGCTCTAATGCTTCGTTAAGGGTATGCCCTTTGTCAATGACATGCTGAAGCTGGTGAGAAAACCACTGGTCTGAGCCCAAATGCTGCGGTGTTTCGATCAAAGTATTGTCTAGGTCAAAAACAAATAAGGTCCCTTCAGCTGCATAACTTAAGGCATGGGATATGTCGTTCGTCTCAGTCACAAATTTTGAAGCGTGAAGGGTGCTGCACACAGTAAAAACGGCGCATGTAAAATAAAAAACTCGGGAACGAAGTTTCATATAAGGTCACCTCTTAGATTAAAATTCTGTAAGGAAAAGTGGCTCGATCACTTTCCTTAACACGCTGATCGCTTGCCCAGGAAACCAGATGAGCTGCTGTTCGACCGCTTGATCGACAAACATTTCATGCCCATAAACAAGCTTACAGTTTTTCAAGGCAGCTTTTAGCAGAAAAGAAGTATTTTTGGGAATATAAACAATATCCATAGCAACTGTATTTGGAATAATCCAATGCTCATCAATCAGTTTCCCCTCAGGGGTCGTGTTGATAAGGATATCGTATCCTCTTCTAACAATCTTGGGAAACAGATCAAAACCGCCTCCTTGACATTGATAGAGGTCCGCTAACTGCTCCGCTTTTGAGGCAGTGCGGTTCACAATTGTGGCGTGTGCACCTCGCTGAAGAGCCTCATAAATGATCGCTTTTGCAGCCCCCCCCGCTCCAATGATCAGAATATGCTTATCTTTGACATGCATTTTTTTTTCGATCGCATTAAGCGCGGCAATTCCATCGGTATTATGTCCTATCCATTCCCCATTTTTGATCGCAATTGTATTAACAGCTCCAATAGCCTGTGCAGAAGGCGTCATTGAATCCAAAAAAGGAATGACCGCTTCTTTTAACGGCATCGTGATGCTTAGTCCTTTGAAGGGGAGCATTTTAGCAGATTCCATAAAATAAGAAAGTTCTTCAAGGCGAACTGGCATTTTCACATAAACAGCGTTGGCGCCACTGTTTTCAAAGACGGCGTTATGGATCCGATGCCCTAAACTTTTTTTAATGGGAAACCCAATTAGTCCATAGATGGCTGTATTGAAGTTAAGTTGCGAATATCGGTAAGGGTTTTCGATCTGATTCACACTTAACTGCCCAGGAGCAGTTGTTTGAGAGATGGAAACATAATCAAAGTCGTTTCCAGCAACAGGGCCAAGAATCCTCGAAATCATTCCTGCTCGCCCCATTGCAATTCCAATTAACGGGCATTGGCCTCTGTTTCTTCGGACGAAACGGAGCATCCGCAATGCATCATTAGTTGTAAAAGCCATTGCAGCAATTTTATACAGACTTGCATAGGGATTTTTCATCTTAGAAAGCACAGAATCAAGATCTTTTGGTACGCCGGTAAAGTTGTGAAATGAGCAAATGAACTGGATGTGGGGAAATTGGGCAGCGAACTCTTTCCAGAGACTCAAAGGAATGTCGGATTCCAAATCGACATAATCAGGCCTTAGGGTACATAACTCCTTTAAAAGGGAAACTCTTGTCTCTTCAGTCCCTTTATATTTCCCACCGTGCCGCACAGGGCGCACGGTAAAGAGGATCTTAAAAGGGTAGTTTTGGGTGTAGTTATCCAGCAGTTCCTTTATCCCTTTAATGTCCTCCGAGTGAAAGAGGTCAAATCGGAATTCGATTCCTTGAACATTTTTAGGTAATTGACTTAGATTATTTTTAAATTTTAAAAGCGTCTGTCCTGTTGCAATGGAAAAAAGCATAAAAATAAAGCCTCTTGAATTATTAACTGGATTTCAAGTACGCACTCAAAAAGTCACAGAGTCACAAAATACGTGTATTTTCCCTAAAAAAGGAATAGAATTTATCCAAAAGGAGTCAATATGGAGATCCACAATAGAATTGCCCCTTCCGCAACTGTTGCAATTAACACGCTTGCACAACAAAAAAAAGCTAAAGGCGAAGAAGTTTTTAATTTTTCTGCCGGAGATCCTAGTTTACCGATGCATCAGGATGTGACAGCGGGAATTTCCGAAGCGTTGCGGTCTCAGGACTGCTCCTACCCTCCCCTAATGGGTTTACCTGCCCTTAGAGCAGCGGTTGCGAATTGGCTGAACTCGAGCTATGGGTGTCAATATAAAGAAAGCCAGATCTTAGTTACCTGCGGCGGCAAATTTGCACTATATGCAGCTTTAGGCCTACTCCTCTCTCCAGGAGACGAAACGTTAATACCCTCCCCTTTTTGGCCCTCCTATCCCACCATCGTCAGCCACTTCAATGGTGTTCCAGTCATAGTCCCAACTAGGGAAGCAAATGACTGGAAGGTAACGTCAGACCAATTGAAGAAAATGAGCACACCGAAAACAAAAGTTGTTATTTTAAATCAACCAAATAACCCAACGGGCGCAATCTATAGCTACGATGAGCTGATGAAAATCTTAGAATTAGCCGAAGAGAAAGATTGGACCGTGATTTCTGATGAAGTATATAGTGAAATCCTCTATGATCAAAAAAAATTTATATCTTGTGGTTCGTTTTCCCATTGGCAAAAGCGAATCGTCGTCATCCAAAGCTGTTCAAAGAATTTTGGAATGACTGGTTTGCGTGTCGGATTTGCTCTAGGGCCAGAAGAATTAATTGCTGCAATGACCTCTTTACAAGGTCAGACGACAACAGGAACTGCAAGCTTAAGCCAATGGGCCGCTCTGAGTGCAATCAACCATGCCCCCGCGGTTAGCTCAATGATAAGGAGTGCAATGCAAGAGAGGCGGAACTATTTTATGGATACGCTGAATCGCTTATTTTCTTGTGATCTTCCGAAACCTCCTTCGGCGCTCTATGCCTTTGTTCCCTTGAATGTGTTTACACAGGAAAAGGTCTCTTCCCAAGATTTTTCCGAAAAAATTCTCCGGGAAGCCAACATTGCAACTGTGCCTGGCAGCGCATTTGGAGTGGAAGGCTATGTCCGCTTTGCTTTTACGGAATCTCTGGAGCATATCGAACGAGGACTTAACGCATTAAAACGGCTCTATGCATAATGATAACATGCGATCTTACCCTCCAGAAAAAACCCGCTTCTGTTCTAACGAAGGTCTATTTTGGCCATGAGCTTCTCTACAGCCAATCTTGGGTAGATATTCTCAATGGTCTTAAGGATAAACTTGTGACCATTGCAGACTCCGATGTCCAAACGCTTTTTGTCAATAAGTGGGCTGCATTCTTAAAAAAGCAAGGAATTAAGGTGATTGAGCTCTCCTTTCCTTCAGGGGAAGAATCAAAAACTCGCGAGATGAAGGCCCGCTTAGAAGATGACCTATTTGCCCATCAATGCGGCAAAGACACGGCCATTATCGCCATCGGAGGAGGCGTTACAACAGACCTTGCAGGTTACATTGCCTCGACCTTCTGCAGGGGCGTACCTTTTCTGTGCATTCCAACAACTCTTCTCTGCATGGTCGATGCAGCCATCGGCGGAAAAACGGGTGTCAATACCCCTTTCGGGAAAAATCTCGTGGGGACCTACTATCCTGCTGATCACATTCTGATTGATACAACAACTCTCTCCAGCCTTCCCGATCGGGATTGGCGAAATGGTGTTGCTGAAATCATCAAATATGGATTGATCCGTTCCCCCCAATTGTTTCAAAAGCTCATTGCAGGTCACTCCCAATGGATGAAAAAAAGTCCCGATTTTTTACAAGAATTGATCTACGATAGCTTCCTGATTAAAAAAGAGGTTGTCGAAGCAGATTTCCAAGAAACTGGATATAGGAAGATCTTAAACTTTGGTCATACGGTCGGCCATGCAATTGAGCTTCTTGAAAATTACCAGATAGCCCATGGCGAAGCTATCGCAATAGGGATGATTGTCGAGGCTAATTTAAGCCATAAGTTGGGACTTCTGGATGAGGCCGTTTGTCAGCAGCTCGAGAAGATCCTTAAGCTCTTTGAATTTCCTCTAACGATTTCCGATAAGGTCACATTTGAAAATCTGCATAGCGCAATGATGCTCGATAAAAAAGCAAAACATACACAACCTCGTTTTGTTCTTTTAGAGGCTGTTGGCTCTCCTGCAACTTTTAACGGAGCCTATTGCACGACCATCGATCATGCTTTGCTTCAAGAAGTACTCATTTCGACCCTTTCTCAATTCCGAGGTTTGTAATGACCCAGTTCTATATCTCCCCTTCCTCGATTAGAGGTACGATTGCTATCCCTCCCTCTAAATCCCATACGCTGAGAGCTCTTCTCTTTGGACTGATGGGAAATGGAAAAACCATTGTCCGTAACCCTTTGAACTCACCCGATACATTTGCGATGGTCGAAGCAATCCGAATGTTTGGAGCTGCAGTGAACATGAGCGATAGTGAAATTACGATTGAGGGAATCAATGGAAAAATCCAAAGCGCTGAAAATGTGATCGATGCAGGCAATTCTGGACAAGTCCTCAGATTTATCGGCGCCCTTGCTGGGCTTTCTCCCAATTACACGGTTATTACAGGCGATCGTTCGATCCGTTATAACCGTCCTATCAAACCACTCCTTAATGCGTTAACGCAGTTAGGTGCGATGGCCAATTCGATGCGTCAGGATGGCTATGCCCCGATCATTATCAAAGGACCAATGAAGCCTGGAAGCGTTACCTTACAAGGGGAAGATTCCCAGCCTGTTTCAGGCATGCTGATTGCTACCAGCTTTCTTAGTGGGAAAAGCGAAATCTCTGTCGATAATCCGGGCGAAAAACCCTGGATCGACATGACTTTAACCTGGTTAAAACGTTTGAATTTGCGTGTCGATAATCACAATTACACCCGTTACACAGTCCATGGAGAGGGTAGCTATGAGGCATTTGATATTGTAGTGCCCAGTGATTTTAGCTCCGCCGCCTTTCCGATTGCTGCAGCTATTGTCACTGATTCCGAACTCGTTTTAAGCGACATCGATATGAACGATTGCCAAGGCGATAAAAAATTGATCGAAGTGCTTATTGGAATGGGGGCTAAAATCGAAATCGATGATCAAAAAAAGCAGTTGATGGTTAAAAAGGGCTCTGAACTAAAAGGAATGGAGCTAAATATCAACGACTATGTCGATGCGGTCACCATTTTAGCTGTCATTGGTTGTTATGCAGAAGGGACAACGCGGATTGTCAATGCTGCGATTGCTAGAAAAAAAGAATCAGATCGGATCAGCAGCATCTGCACTGAGCTGAAAAAAATGGGGGCTTCCATTGAAGAGACTTCCGACGGGCTTATCATTTCCCATTCGCCTCTTTATGGAGCCCATCTTAAGTCCTATGCTGACCACAGGATAGCAATGTCCTTATCTGTTGCTGCACTCGGAGCAAACACGGACAGCAGAATCGATGGTGTGGAGTGCATTGCAAAAACATTTCCCACATTTGCACGTGACCTATCCGATCTTGGCGCATCGATCAAGGTTAAAGGATGAACGTCATTCTTTTCGGGTTTAAGTCGTGCGGTAAGACTTATTTCGGAAAAAGGCTGAGTGCCTACTTATCCTATCCATTTATCGATACCGATCGCTTGATTGAAAAAGAATACGCGATCCTAAAAAAAGAATCGAGCGGATGCCGCGAGATCTATATAAAGCTTGGAAAAGAGGGATTTCAAGCCCTTGAAACACGCGCCCTTGGCGCGCTTAAAAATGTACGAGCCTCTGTTATTGCTGTCGGCGGGGGTATGGTCTTGGATCGCTCGAATGTGGAAATCCTGGAAAAAATGGGCCAGCTTATCTACTTATCGTTGAATAAAGACACGTTGAAGAAAAGAATTCTTAGCTCCAGACTTCCCGCTTATCTTGATCCGAGCGATCCAGAGAGGTCTTTTAACAAAATGTACAAGAAAAGAAAAATTCTCTACGAAAGAATCGGAGCTATTCAGATTAATGCGAGCAACAAAACAGACGAAGTCATTCTCGAAGAGCTACTTACAGCAATAAAGAACAGAAGCATTTCATATTAGGATCTTTCTCATGGCAAGCAACCATTTTGGCAATCTCTTCCGGATCACCACCTGGGGTGAATCTCATGGAAAAGCGATCGGCGTCGTCATCGACGGATGTCCTTCCGGGCTCCCCATATCCAATGACGAGATCAATGCTGAGCTCAGCTTACGTCAGCCTGGAAAAACAGCCTATGTCTCTTCACGTGGAGAAAAAGATATTGGAGAGATCTGCTCAGGGGTTTTCGAAGGAAAAACAACAGGGGCTCCGATCAGCATCATTATTTTTAATAAAGATGCAGACTCTACTAAATATGAGCCGATCAAAGACCTGCTCCGTCCAGGCCATGCGAACTTTACTTATCTCGAAAAGTATGCGATCTTTGACTACCGAGGCGGGGGAAGGTCTTCAGCTCGGGAAACCGCATGCCGCGTAGCAGCTGGCGCTGTAGCCAAAAAGCTACTTGCTCTCCAAGGGATCCAAGTCGTTGCTTTTGTTAAAGAGATTGGCGGAATTGTTACCGAAGAACCTCTTTTAAATGATCCTATTAATCTCCAGACTGCCACCCGCAAAAGCCCCATTTTCTGTCCCGATGAAAAGGCAACGGAAAAGATCATTCAAGCTATTCAAAAAGTAAAAGAAGAAGGAGATTCTTTAGGCGGCGTCGTCGAAGCGATCGGTTTTAACCTTCCAGCAGGACTGGGTAATCCGATCTACGAAAAGCTCGAGGCTAATCTAGCTAAGGCAATGCTTTCGATTCCAGCTACAAAAGGGTTCGAAATCGGTTCAGGATTTCAAGCAACGCGCATGAAAGGCTCGGAACATAACGACCCATTCATCGTCAATAAGGAAGGAAAAATCACCAAAGCCAGCAACCTCGCAGGCGGCGCGCTCGGCGGCATCAGTACTGGAATGCCTTTGATCGTCAGAGTGGCTTTTAAACCCACTTCCAGCATCATGAAACCCCTAAAGACAGTGAGTATCCAAGGCAAGGAAGAAGAGTTTAAAATCCCGGAAGGCTCGCGCCATGACCCATGCATCACGATCCGCGCTGTCCCTGTCGTGGAAGCGATGATGGCAGTTGTCCTTGCCGATTCGCTTTTAATCGACCGATGCTCAAAAATTTAGCACAGACTTTTTGCTGAAGCTTTTTGACGAATGTAAGTGCATCAGATTAGTAAGTCCCGAGCAATTAGACCTAAAATAGAAAGATCAGCTCGGGACAGGGGATTAAAGGCGACTAACCTTTTTTCTTTTTGATATAAGTAACGACATCGCCTACTGTTTTGAGCTTTTCGGCCTCTTCTTCAGAAATCTCAAAGCCAAAACGCTCTTCGAATGTCATAATGAGCTCTGTGAGGTCCAAAGAATCTGCGTTCAGATCTTCAACAAACGACTTTTCTAATGTGACGTCGTTGACATCAACACCGAGCTGTTCCACTACGATGTCGACTACATCTTTTTCAATATTTGTAGTTGCCATAAGGTTCCTTAAAGTTAACAAAAAAACAATAAATTACATTACCATTCCACCATCTACTGTCAATACCTGCCCCGTTATATAATCAGAAAGATTGCTAGCAAGAAAGACAGCAGCATTTGCGATATCTTCGGCATTTCCCATCCTGCCCATCGGGATTTTCTTAAGGATCCCCTCTTTCTGGGCCTCTGTAAGTACCTCTGTCATGCGAGTTTGGATGAACCCAGGAGCAATACAATTCACACAAACCCCCCTTGTGGCAAGCTCTTGCGCCAATGACTTGGTAAAACCAACCATTCCCGATTTGGAAGCAGCATAATTAACCTGCCCTGCATTTCCTGTCAAGCCAACAACCGAAGTAATATTGATAATTTTCCCTTTTTTGGCTCTAATCATTGGCCGAACAAGCGATTGACAGGTGTTATAAACAGATTTTAGATTAGTATCGATAACGGCATCCCAGTCTTCTTCAGTCATTTTCATTAAAAGGCCGTCGCGAGTGATTCCAGCATTGTTGACTAGGATATCGATATTCCCCCAAGACTCAATTAATTTTAAAATTGCTTCGTCAACTAACCTTTTTTCGGAAACGTTAACGACGATCGCTTCAAATTTCTGATCTGGAAAAGCTTGGAGTTGACGGAGCTCCTCTAAAGCAGTTTGAGACCGCTCGGTGTTTGTGCCACAAATAGCAACGGAAGCTCCTTGGCGCGCATAGCCTAAGGCGATCTCTTTTCCAATTCCAGAGGTGCCTCCGGTGATCAAAGCCTTTTTATCCTTCAACAGTTGCATAAGACTCCATCAAGTTTTTATTAGGAAACGCTCTACTTAATTCTTCTAAATCCGATATCTTTTCAATACTAAATGTCGGTTGCGCAACTCCGATCCTCTTATTCATGCCGGCGAGCGTCTTGCCAGGGCCCATTTCTAAATAACACTCAACGCCTTGTCCAACCATTGAATGGACACCTTTCTCCCAAAGGACAGGACTTGCAACCTGCTCGATCAAATAATGTCTGATCTGATTGGGATCCTCGACGAGACCGCCCGGAACATTCATAACGAGGGCGATGTCCGACTTAATGAATTCGGTCGATTCGATCCTAGGAGCTAATTTCTGTTGAGCAGTCCGCATAAGACCACTGTGAAACGCTCCAGAGACATCTAAAGGAAGGACCCGCTTTGCACCTTTCATCTTTAAAACTTCACCAGCAAGGCTAAGCCCTTCAGGAGTTCCTGCAATAACAACCTGGCCAGGACAATTCAAATTAGCCACCCAAACCCGCGTTCCTGCCGGAAGTTCTTTAACAGCATCTTGAACGACTTGAGCATCAAGCCCTAGAACGATCTGCATCGATCCTTTTTCCTCTTCACATGCTGCATGCATCAATGCTGCGCGCAGTCGGACAAGGTCTAAACATTCTGTAAAAGAGACCCTATTAGATGCTGTCAGCGCTGTGTATTCACCCAAACTCAGGCCGGCACAAGCAAAAGGGAATATTTCAGGAAATCGATATCGGACAGTCCTCAATATGGCCACGCTTGTGATATAGATGGCAACTTGGCTATTCTTTGTCAAAGTGAGTTCGGAAGCTGGGCCCTCAAAGATCAAACGGGAAAACTCCATTTCAAAATGCTCATCAGCCTCTTGAAAAACTTGACGAGCAACAGGAAAAGAATCGTAAAAATCTTTGCCCATGCCTGGGTACTGCGCCCCTTGGCCCGGAAATAAAAAAGCCCACCGTTTTTTATCCATAGCTTTCCTCATAGCGATTCCAGGTCAGCACGCACGCTCCCCATGTTAACCCTGCGCCAAACGCTGTTAACAATACGTTGTCCCCGTTGTCCAACTTGTGCAACTTCAATAATTCATCAAGCGCTATTCCAATAGAAGATGCTGAGGTGTTACCATACTTGTGGATCGTTAAAAACACCCGTTCAGAAGGCACCTCAAAGCGTTTTGCAATGGCCTCAATAATCCTCATATTAGCCTGATGAGGGATCAACCAACTGATCTCGCTTTCTTTTAACCCTACGCGGTCCAAACATTGCTTGGAAGCTGCCTCCATACGACGAACAGCATGCTTAAAGACCTCCTTGCCTTCCATTTTTAAATAGTGCTCTTTATTGCAGAGAGTCTCTTGGGATGCTGGCTTGCGGGATCCGCCAGCAGGCACCATCAACAGTCCAGCCAGTTCTCCATCGGCCCCCAAGCAAACATCGCGCACGAGCAACCCATCTCCCTTACCGCTGATAACGCAAGCTGCCGCACCGTCGCCGAATAAAACACATGTATTGCGGTCTTCGTAGTTAACGATGGAGGAGAGCTTTTCAGACGCAACAACTAAGATAGTTTGGTATAAGCCCGCTTCAATATAAGCTTTAGCTTGAGAAAGTGTATAAATAAACCCTGTGCAAGCTGCTTGAATATCATTGGCAGCAGCGTTCCATGCTTTTAGCCGGGCTTGCAGCAAGCATGCTGAGCTTGGAAAGGCGTAATCGGGTGTTATTGTTGCAAATAAGATCAGATCGATCTGATCAGAAGATATCCTTGCAGAAGCAAGAGCTTTTTCAGCAGCATGGAACCCCATCTCTGAAGTATGCTCGTCAGGGCCAGCTATCCGTCTCTCTTTCATACCTGTACGGGTTACAATCCACTCATCTGTTGTTTCGACCATTTTTTCCAGGTCATAATTAGACAGAATCCGCTCGGGTAAATAGGAGCCTGTTCCAATAATTCGCGCTTGCTGATATTTAGCCATGAAATAAAAAATTTATAATGTTAACTGGATCGAGTTTATCCCACCTGAAGAAAAAACGGAAGCTTTATTTCGTTCGCAGAAAAGGGATTAAATTTTATTTTTATGTAAAAAATCAAAAAGTTACCTCTCCAAAAAAAATTCCGGTTTCCGTTAAAGTTCAAATCTGAACATTACAGCAACCCATTCTGAAATCATGCATAAATACCCCTCTGAACTAAACACCCTCATCTCCTATCTTAAAAAGTTGCCTGGGGTCGGCTCAAAGACCGCCGAACGGTTCGCTTTCCATCTTCTCGAATGGCCCGAAACCGAACTTAAAAAAATTTCTTGTCATCTTAGTACACTAAAAGAAAAAATTAAGCACTGCCCTGAATGCCACTGCTTGATCGATGAAGCGACATGTCAATTCTGTTCTGGCTCTCACCGGAATCGTTCTCAGCTATGCATGATCTCATCGGCAAAAGATGTCTTTGCGCTTGAAGAAACGGGGGCCTTTCGCGGGCTTTACTACGTGATAGGAGGGCTGCTTTCACCGATTGACGGAAAAACACCCGAACACCTTAATCTGGAAAAAATCAAAAAAAAAGTTTACGACTTAGGAGTTAAAGAAATTATTATCGCTCTTGACTCAACCCTTGAAGGCGACACGACAGCTCTATTTCTCAAGGAACAGGTCCAAACATGGGGTCTTAGCGTCTCGCGTCTCGCGTTTGGATTACCGCTTGGAAGCTCGCTCGATTTTGTTGATGGGGGGACCCTTGCCAGAGCATTAACAGCAAGGCAACTCTTCTGATTTGCAAATATTCCATTTCATTCTTTATAATCGCTCAACTTGAGATATATTGCACCCAGACGGGTGTTGTGAATTTGGACTCGAGAGACTAAACTCCTCATCGAGCAGTAAAGAGTGTAGATGAGGATCGATTTAATGCGTTATAGCAAACCCAATTTCACTGTGCCTGACCGGATACATTACATTACTTTAGAATCGCTATCCCCTCAAACGGAAGAAAAACCGAAATGTCTAACAAAATCCTAGTCTACCTCTCCTTGGTCGCTTTTACATGCGCTCCTCTACACCAACTCACAGCATATTCCCCTTCTATAGAGGTATTCGAAGATAGAAAGATTGCTAATATCGATATCACAATTGAAAACCTTCCTCCAAACGCTTCATTTGATGCGCAAACAGTCATAGGGCGTCTGAAAACAAAAATCGGCGATCCATTTTCACAACTCACGTTTGATGCCGATTTAAAGGCGTTATCGGATGAGTTCGACCGGGTGGAGCCAAGCGTCCAAGTCGTAAATAGCGAAGTGTACATCACCTTAAAGCTTTGGCCCCGCCCAACGATCCGAACGATCAAATGGGAAGGCAACGCCCATGTTAAGACAAAATCCCTCCAAAAAGAGCTCGGTATTAAGCCCAATGCAGTGTTCAACAGGCAGTCCTTCAACAAGTCCTTTAACAAGGTCAAAGAATACTATGTCAAAAAAGGTTACTTTGAATCACAACTCCAATACTCTATTATCCCGGACCAAAAAACGAATGAAGTAGATATTTTTATCGAAGTGCGAGAAGGGAGGTCGGGTAAAATTGACAACATTGTCTTCAAAGGGTTTACTAAAGAAGAAAAAAGCGAACTTCTTGGGATGATTTATACAAAAAAATACAATCTCTTCACCAGCTGGTTAACAGGAATGGGAACCTACAATGAAGAGGCCCTTGAACAAGATAAGCTCACCGTAATCAGCCTGCTGCAGAACAAGGGTTACGCGGATGCAAAAGTCGATATTAAGGTTTTAGAAGCGAAATCGGAAGGGAAGATTATCCTTGAGATTTCAGTGGAACGGGGGCATGTCTATCACTTTAAAAAGATTACGTTTAAAGGAAACTCCCTCTTTGCCGATTCAGAAATCGAAGCGATGTTCTTGGTCCACCCAGGTGAAGTCTATTCGCCGGAAAAGCTCCGGCAAACAGCCCAGAACGTTAAAGAACTCTACGGACGCAGAGGCTATATTGACTGCAACGTTCAGTACGAAGCTCAAGTCGTAGTTGACGAACCTCTTTACAATGTCTATTTTCACATTGAAGAAGGACAAGAATATAAAATTGGACTTGTCCGAGTTTTTGGAAATGTCCAAACACAGAGTAATGTCATTTTACGTGAATCTTTGCTTGTTCCAGGCGAAACTTTTGATAGTGCAAAACTCAAAGCCACTCAAATGCGTTTAGAGAACATTGGCTACTTCAAAAGCGTCAATGTCTATGCAGTCAGGACACAAGATGATCAGGCTCTTGGCGAAAGCTATCGAGACGTCTACATCGAAGTCGAAGAGACAACAACAGGAAATATCAGCCTCTTCTTCGGATTTAGTACAGCGGATTCTCTTTTCGGCGGCCTCGATCTTTCTGAAAGCAACTTCAACTATAAAGGGATCCCCAAAATTTTCTCCGACGGGCTCTCTGCCCTCCGCGGAGGTGGTGAATATGCCCATGCGCGCCTCAGCTTGGGATCTAAACAACGTTCTTACTCGATTTCTTGGTTGACACCTTATTTCCGAGATACGCTTTGGAGAGTGGGCTTTGACGTCACGCAAAGCCACAGTACGCTGATCTCTAAAGACTATGACATCGATACGCTGGGACTTACTCTGTATGCCTCCTACCCCCTCAACTACTATTGGACATTTGGAACTAAGTACCGCATTAAGAATGCTCAGAACCATATTTCAGGCCACATCCCCCACAAAGACATCCACGGTGCGGAACAGGATGGCGTTATCTCTGCTATTGGCAGCTCAATCTCGTTTGACTCAACGGATAGCGCAATGAAACCCCACAACGGTTTTCGTTCTCTGCTCGAAGCAGAGTTTGCAGGACTTGGCGGCCGGTTCACCTTCTTCCGTTTCGGATACATTAACACTTATTATGCTCAACTTTGGCGGCGTGGTATCATGAAGTATCGCTTCGACTTCCGATTTATCGAACCTGTTTGGAAGACAAGCACTCCTGAATCTATTCCGTTGAGTGAACGGTTCTTCCTCGGTGGAGAGACCTCTGTGCGTGGATACCGAGCCTTCGATCTAGGTCCACACTACCCAGGAGGAGATCCTAAGGGTGGCATCTCATCATCTCTTTTATCTCTCGAATACTTGCAGGAGATTTTCCCATTCTTGGATGGGTTCCTATTCGTTGATGCGGGAGCCCTCGATCTCAAGCGCTTTTCTGTTGCAGATTTTAAATTAAGCTATGGTTTCGGCGCTCGTGTCGAACTCATTAACCGAGTACCAGTTATCGTAGGGATGGGCTTCCCGATCAATCCAGACGGTCGAAGCGAAGTTCGGAAGTTTTTCTTCTCTATGGGCGGACAATTTTAAAAACAAGGAGCAATGAATTTATGAAACGTTTTTTATCTCTTTTCGTATTAGCAACTAGCCTTACGACCTCTGTCTTTGCAGCTGATGCACCTTCAATAGGCGTCGTTAATTTTTCAAACTGCGTGACCGATTCCAAGCTCGGCAAGCAAGAGCAGTCCTCTTTTGACTCTCTCAAAAAACAAATGTCGACCCTTCTTGAAGACACGGAAAAACAACTCAATGACATCGCAGCCAAGTTTAATGACCCTGAATATCTCGATGGTCTCTCCCCGGAAGCTGAAGAAGAATTAAAAAATAAATTTCGCTTTTTAAACGAAGAGATGAGCCGCTACCAAAATCAATACTATCAAGTGTTGAACCAAGCAAATATGCGGATCATCCAAACAATTAGCAATGGGATCAATGCAGCTTCTGAAAAAGTTGCTAAAGACAAAAAACTCACGGTTGTTGTTAACAAAGATGCATGTTTCTATTTCTCCCCAGTTCTCGACGTGACCAACCAAGTTGTTACTGAAATGGATAAATCGTTTGAGATCGAATCGAAAAAGCCAGCTGCCGCACCTGCTGTAACTTCCCCTTCAAACAATGAAACTAAAGTAAAATAACCGAAGCTATGAAGAAATACACTCTTGCTGAGCTCAGCACACTCACATCTACAATATTAGTTGGCAATCCTCATCACGAGGTTTCTGGCGTTGAAGCATTGGAGTCCGCAAGCTCTGAAGATGCCTCTTTCTTAGCCAATCCCCGGTATCGCCAAGCGATGCGCGATTCTAAGGCAGGGGTCATTTGCATTGATCAAACAGTTCTAACCGATGATGGAAAGAACTATTTGGTATCGAATGACCCTTCTCGAACTTTTCAAGAGATCGCTCAGCATCTCATGACTAAAGCCAATCACCATACCGGCTTTATAGGGATCCATCCCACTGCAGTGATCCACCCAACGGCTGCTATCGGCGATCATGTCGAGATCGGTCCCTACGTCGTTATAGACCAAGACGCACGGGTAGGCAACAAGACACGGATCTCCCCATTTGTTTCTATCGGACCTGGCGTTGAAATCGGCACTGACTGCGTTTTGCATGCGCATGCTGCTATTCGCGAGCGGTGCATTCTTGGTAACCGCGTTATCCTCCAGCCAGGAGCAATCATCGGATCTTGCGGTTTTGGGTACGCCACAGACGCAAAAGGCAAGCACATCAAGCTCGAACAGCTTGGGATCGTCATTCTCGAAGATGATGTAGAAATCGGAGCAAATACGACCATCGACCGGGCACGCTTTAAAGTCACGCGAATCTCTTCCGGCACTAAAATCGACAACCTTGTTCAAATCGGACATAACGTCATTTTAGGCCAGGACAATATCATCGTTTCTCAAACAGGAATTGCCGGTTCCTCTAAAACAGGACACCATGTCATCATTGGCGGACAAGCCGGAATCGTTGGCCACCTTGAAATCACTGACAATGTAATGATCGCAACACGCGGCGGCGTGAGCAAGTCGATTACAGAGCCTGGGAAATATGCTGGCGGACCTGTCTTGAGCCTTGTCGATCATAACCGACAGCAAGTTCACCTCAGAAAAATCAACCAATACGTAAAAAAAATCGAAGCTTTGGAAAAACGTTTAGAAGAGCTTGAAGAGTGTTTAGCGTCTCCCTCACTTTCTCAATAAATTTCGGCATGGTTCAAAAAATAGCCTTTTTGGGTAACATTTAGCGTAGCGGAATCGATGCACAGTGTGGCTGACATTTT
This sequence comes from uncultured bacterium, assembly GCA_964580785.1. Lineage (GTDB taxonomy): Bacteria > Chlamydiota > Chlamydiia > Chlamydiales > Rhabdochlamydiaceae > Acherontichlamydia. The sequence continues at coordinate 18,390 of CAZOKX010000006.1, read as the reverse complement.
TTGATTCGAAAAAGAAAGCAAGCAAAAGCGCTATAGCTCTAATAACTTGTTTCTGGCTTGCTCTAGAACTTTTAAAGCTTCCTCAAATGGGAATAGCCAATATTTTTCAGTTGGATGCTCATAGAATTGCACGATCAACTCCTCATCACTCTCTTGAGAGATTTCCACCCAGTACTTGTTATCATAATATATTTCAGCAACCAGCCGCTTTCTGTTAGAAACGCTAGCTATTAGTATTCTAAATTTACCCGTTTCCATCTTCTAAGGCTCCAAGAAACCAATCATTTCTTTTCCATCAGCTGTAAATCTAGCTCCTCCCTTTCCAGGAACTGCTACTTCAATAACTTTCCCAAAATTGGGATGCGAATATTCATAATCTGCGTCTGTTTTTAGAAGAAGATTGCACTTTTTCTCTAAATCTGCGATAGCCAAGGATTAAGAGAGCAGTTGCAAAACCCTCTCTGAAGTTAATCTTGGAAGCTCCTATGATTGAATATTACTTCAAAACAGCAAAAGATGAGGGTTTCCTTAACTTAGCGACTCCGCGCGACGGATGCTGGATCCATGTTGAAGAAGCGACCATGCTCGATTTAGAACAGATCTGCCAGCTTACATCCCTAGAAATATCTGACTTACAAGACTGTCGCGATGAATATGAGATCCCTCGAATCGAAAAACTTAAAAATGCAGTCCTAATTTTTACGCGCCATCCCATCGATCTCGATGTTGGTGTTGGACTATATACAGCGACTTTGACCATGATTTTGTCTTCTCATTATTTCATCACGATCTCTCCTCAGAAAAATCCGATCATCCGCAACTTCATCAGCAGAAAAAATAAGCTGTCGACGCTGCAACGCTCAAAACTCATGATCCATCTATTTTTGAAGGTCACCCAAGAGTTTATGATACAGATCCGCCGCGTGCGCCATACGGTGATGGCGCAGGAAAAGCAGATGAACCGCGTTGAAAGTGAAGAAATCGCGACCCTAACAAGACACGAGGAAATTCTAAACCAGTACCTCCAAACACTAGAGCCCACTCACAACGTTCTTGAAGGGATCACTTCTGGGCGGTATACCAATCTCAATGAAAAGGACCAAGACCTTTTAGAAGACTTAAGGCTTGCAGCCAAGCAATCCGAAGATTTATGCACGATTGCCGTAAAAAGCATCCGGAGCCTAAGAGACTCCTATCAGATTATTTTTACAAACAATCTGCATCGAACAATTAAGCTGCTGACAGCACTAACGATTATTTTCAATATCCCGACAATCATCGCTAGCATCTACGGAATGAACGTACAGCTTCCCTTTTCTAAAGACACCTATTCCTTTGTCATTGTCCTAACAGGAATCATTATCTTTTCTCTATTAGCCCTTCTCTTTTTTAGAAGAAAACAATGGTTATGAATCCTTTAAAGTCGATAAGTAGATCATTCTCGTAGAGCGATTCATCCCTTTTTTAATGACCGATGCTGAAGGGGATAGAAACGAATTGCGCTGAGATCATCAATAAAGAAAAAGCAAACATCTTCCGCGCCCAAAGAGTATCATTGGAACTTTTGAATCCTTGCAGGCCAAGCACCAACCAAAAGACACCTAGTAGAAGAACGATGGAAAAGTAGGTAATGCCCGTATAGTTGAATACAGAAAGCAAGCTTGAAGCGACAACGAACGCAATGATATATAGGACCATCTGCACTTTTGTTTGGACCACCCCTTTATGAATGGGAAGAACAGGGATTCCAGCTTTGATGTAATCGTCCATCCTGTAAATGGCAATCGCGAAAAAGTGGGGCATCTGCCACATTAATATGATCATAAAGAGAATCCATGCTGGCGCATCAAGCTTATTACTAACAGCACAATAACCGACTACTGGAGGAACAGCTCCCGCAATGCTTCCAATTAATGTGCCATGGACTGATCTATATTTTGAAAAACTGTAAATTAAGACGTAGACCAAGAACCCAAATAGGGCAACGCTTAATGTGAGGAGATTAGTGGACATCCCTAGAATAGCTGCACCTGCGGCACCAAGAGCTACTGCAAAAATGAGGGCGTTTCTTCCCGAAATGTCTCCGCGCGCAAGAGCGCGGTTTTTAGTCCGGTCCATTTTCAGATCAGCTTCCCGATCAATGTAATTATTAAGCGCGCACGCAGAACCGACCACAAAACTCAACCCAGCCAACGTTGCAAAAAAGAGCAAAAAATTGATATCCCCTTTCGATGCAAGGGCAAATCCCCCAGCTGTGGTAATCACATTGCCTAAGATAATGCCAGGCTTTGTAAGCAAGCAATACGACTTGGCCGTATATGAATAGGAAGGGATCGAACGTTGTTGCATTTTAAACCTTAATTGTTCACATCGGTGGCATTAAGTTATAGTTAAGATTGTCCATGATCCATACTGAGCCACCGATCACGATTATGATCACGAGAACAGTGAATAGAAAGGTGGTCATGTTCCAGTGAGGCTTTGACTCCAATCCTAGATGGAGGTTAAACACGAGCTGCAAGACAGCTTGCGTTACAGCCAGTCCGTATAGAGTCAGCATAAGCTCTCCATCTTCGAGCTGCATATACACCACAATCCTATAAGCAGCTAATGTTATCAGCAGCGATAAGATAAATCCCAAAACCTGAGGTTTATAGCTAAGGTTCCAACCATGATGCTGATCAATCATACTGATTTCCCCCCCATCAAATAGACAAACGTGAAGATGAAGATCCAAATGATGTTTAAGAACTGCCAAAACATCCTCATGCAGGTTAGTCTTCTGATCGTCGTTCCAGTAATCTCATTAAAGAAAACTGGAATAGTTAATACTAAGATCCACAGCAGGCCAAAGACAACGTGGGCCATGAACGTTCCTAACAAAGTAAAGTAAGCTGATAAAAATGCGCTCTTCTGCCAACTGTTGCCGCTTGACACCAAGTTATAGAATTCTTGAAACTGCATCCATGTAAACAGAACTCCTAGAAGAAATGTTACTCCAAATAAGCAAAGGGCCAACATTTTTTTCCGTCGATGGACAGTAGCTCCTGCCAATCCTGCTGTCAAGCTGCTTAAGATCAAGACAAGCGTCCTATCCAGGATAGATTGGAGATCGAACAACTCACTTCCAGAAGGCCCTCCAAACGTGCTGTTGCGCAAAACCGCATACGTTGCAAACAATGTTCCAAAAAGGATGAAGTCGGTCAATAAGTAGATCCAAAATCCAAAGACCGTTCTAGAATAAATATCATGGTGGGTATCTGGATGGCCATTGTAAAAACTTGTATTGGGTATCTTCATGCGCGTTGCTTCCCTTCAATTTTCTCAATTTCTTTGACAGTCACGGTATACTCGGGATGTTTTTCCGATAGGTGGATAATGGTGCATACAATGATTCCGATAGCGCTTATGGCAGCCAGCCAGAAGATATACCAAATGAGTCCAAATCCCATTAAGAAACCAAAGACCCCTATATAAAATCCCATCGAAGAGTTTTTCGGCATATGAAACTCTTGGTACTTGCCGTGCACTATCGTTCCTCCTTTTGTATGCTTCATCGCCCAAAATGGATCTCGATCATGCACTTGAGGTTCTATTGCGAAGTTATAATAGGGAGGAGGAGAAGAGGTCGTCCACTCAAGCGTTCTTCCATTCCACGGATCGCCGGTCGTATCGAGGTTTTTCTTTCGATCTCGGATGCTGACAATCAGTTGCAACATCTGAAAGCCAACGCCAATAAGCACAAGGACAACGCCAAAGGCGGCAACGATAAACAAGGGCTGCCATTCAGGCACATTGTAATTGTTCAACCGACGCGTTGCTCCCATAAATCCAAGAAGATACAAAGGTGAAAATGCAACTAAAAATCCACTTAACCAGAACCAAAATGCATATTTGCCCAGCTTTTCGTTCAGAGTAAAGCCTGCAAATTTGGGAAACCAGTAAGAATACCCTGCCATAATTCCAAACACAACCCCTCCGATAATCACGTAGTGGAAGTGTGCAATAAGGAACAAGGTATTGTGGATTTGAAAGTCGGCAGCAGGGATCGACATGAGAACGCCTGCCATCCCTCCAATGGTAAATGTGATAATGAACCCTATAAACCAATACATGGGGGTCTTAAATTGGATCCTTCCCCGAAACATGGTAAAGATCCAGTTAAAGACTTTAACGCCTGTCGGAACTGCGATGATCATCGTCATGATTCCAAAAAATGCGTTGACGTTTGCCCCTGCTCCCATTGTAAAAAAGTGGTGAAGCCAAACAATAAAGGAGAGAAAAGTGATCGCTACAATGGCCCATACCATCGAAACATATCCGAACAACCTCTTTCTGGAAAATACAGAAACGACCTCAGAAAATATCCCAAAGGCAGGAAGCACTAAAATATACACTTCAGGGTGGCCCCATGCCCAGAATAGGTTGATATACATCATCGGATTACCACCGAAATCCGGAGTAAAGATCTTCGTATCAAGAAGGCGATCAGTTGAAAGCATTGCAGCATTTGCAGTCAGGATCGGAAAAGCAAAGACTACCAAGATCATCGTTGTAAGAGTAGCCCACACGAAAACGGGCATCTTCATCAATGACATTCCCGGACAACGCATCTTTAATATCGTGACCAAAAAATTGATCCCTGAAAGCAAACTCCCCGCTCCAGAAACCTGGACGCTCCAGAGCCAGTAATCGACCCCGACCCCAGGGTTGTACTTGATTCCAGAGAGTGGGGGATAGGCAGACCAGCCCGTTCCTGCATACTCTCCAACCACCAAAGAGACCATGACAAACATCCCTCCAAAAGTGAACAGCCAGAAGCTCAGACTATTAAGGAAAGGAAAAGCAACATCCCTTGCACCAATTTGGAGGGGCAACACCAAGTTAATGATACCGAATATGAATCCCATGCCAACAAAAAAGATCATTGTCACACCATGCGCTGTGGCGAGCTGCTGAAAGTGGGCCGCTTCCAAATAGCCCATCGAATCTCCAAAAGCAACAGCTTGCTGCGCACGCATCATCGCTGCATCAATCAACCCTTTGGCAAGCATCAGAAAAGAGACAACAATGTACATGACACCAATCTTCTTATGATCGACCGATGTGATCCAATCATCCCATAACCATTTCCAACGCTTCAAATAAGTCATCAGTACCACAAACGCGATAGCCCCTATCAACATGGAAAGCCCCGCCATGACCTCAATCCAATCATGTTTAAAGGCCTCTATTGTTAATCTTCCGAACATAATTTACCCACCCTGGTGCCCTGGTTCCATGTACTTCATCATGATCCAATCAAATAATCCCTCTTTGTCCAACACAAAATACTCAACAGGATGGTAAGAAGTTGGTTTGACAAGTTGTTCATATACCTCCACTGTCAAATGCTTGGGCGATTGCTGGACTGATTCCACCCAATTATTGAATTCTTCAACAGAACTTGACTTCGCTGTGAAATACATCCCAGCAAAGCCGCTTCCGCTAATGTTGGCCGAGGAACCACGAAAAGTCCCCTCTTCATCGGCGATCAAATGCAGCTTAGAGCGCATTGCCGGCATGGCATAAATCTGTCCTCCGAGCTGTGGGATCCAAAACGAGTTCATTGGCGCATCAGCTGTGATCTCAAAGCAAATCGGGGTTTTTTCTGGAAACTGGATAAAATTAACGGTTGCTATCCCCTGCTCTGGATAAATAAAGAGCCATTTCCAATCCAAAGCGACAGCCTGAATTTCGATCGGCTTCACACCTGTATCAATCGGTTTAAAAGGATTGAGTCGATGGCTCGATTCCCAAGTAAGGATGGCTAAGATCACAATGATTACGCAGGGTACACCCCACCAGCAACACTCTGCAATGTAGTTGTGTTCCCAATTGGGCTCATGCCTAGACTTTCTGCTTCCTTCCCGATACTTCCAGGCAAAAATCCACGTGAGAATCAACACGGGGACCACAACAATGAGCATGAGCAAGGAGCAGGTGATAATGAGGTCGCTTTCTGCTTTGCCAATCATTCCTTTAGGCTCAAGCACAGGAATATTGTTATTCCTAATATATGCAGTAGTGATTGCCGCAATTCCAAGAAACAACAGCGTTAAAATAGCAATTTTAAATTTCTTATTGATCATTTTATGAACTCTAATAACGTAGGCAGTTTTTGTTCCCCTTAACTGTGTATATAAAAATTCATTGAAATAATCCAGAAAAAAGAACCGATCTAAGGCTGCGTTAAAAAATGCAGTCGGCTCAGCCGATATTTTTTACGAACTTATTAAAGGAATGGAAAAACTCAACGTACCCGGAAAGGTAGAACGCTTATTGAAGAAGGAAAAAGAAATCCTAAATAAAAGATTTGATAGATATTTCTATTTTAGCATAAATTTAAATTCCCAGAAAAGACTCATGATATAAATCACGGATAATCTTATCCACTGCAATATAGAACAAGCCACCATCAAGTGTAATGTCGGTATGGCGTTGGATGTCAGCACGCACATCTGTTTCATCAGCAAGTTGGATTTGATTATAGATTACCCTCCCAGCCCAGTCGTCAGCATTAGCGCGATTGCCTTCTGAAAAATCCCACATTGCCCGTTTAATTTTTTCTTGATCCTGGGGAGGAAAATCTTCGAAAATTCGAACGATGACTTCTCTACGCAAACCACCACGAATAGCCATTTTCAATGCCCGAAACCGGTTTGCTTTTTCTTCAAACCGAGTTATTGCTTCCAATTCCAATTCCCGTTGCACCTGGATCCGGCGATTCCTGGCTTCGTTTGCTTCCGACTTTTGCGCTAGTTCTGCATCTAGTCTTTTACTTAACCCTGACAATCCTAGCGTTCCTTTACCCAGAAGGGAGAAATTGCCAAGGGTACAAACAAAGGCAATAAAATCAATAATAAATGCACAAATATAAAAAAAAATTTTAAAAGGGAGAGCGGTTTTATAGAAAAATTTACTAAAAAACCCTGCTGGCCTAGCAACATTAGTTAAAGCTGTTTGAATTGTATCCGGTACAGCACCAACTCCTACCGGCGCTTCTGAATTCCGAGCCAGCGGAAGAACATTATTTAAAGCTGTTTGCGTTGTATCCGGTGCACCACCGACCCCTGGTAATGCTGGTGAACCCATAAAATTAAACCTCCTTTTTGGACTAATTAAAAAAACTATTTTAAAAACTACCCTTATACGCGGCTTCAGGGAAGTTAAGCTTCTCTGAGTGCAGCCCCCCGATAGATAACGTTATTCAATGCAACACTGAGCAGGCTCCGATGAGCTGTAATGTCGGTATGTTGTTGGATGTCGGCACGAACTTCGGTTTCATCAGGAAGTCGAACGTCGCCACGAATTACCCGGCCCGCCCAGTCACCAGCATTGGCCCGAGAGCCCTCTGCAAGATTCCACATTTCTAGCTTAATCTCTTCTTGCTCCTCAGAAGGAAAATCTTCGAAAACTCGAACAATGACCTCTCTGCAAAAGCCCATAAAAAGGGCTTTTTGCAACGCTCGGAACCGGGCTTGTCGTGGTTCGATTCGATTTTCTTCTTCAAGAAAAAACAACGAGCGCTGGGCTTGGCGCGTTTCCAGCTCTTGCGCTTCTGTCGGCCCTAATACTAGCGTTTCTTCAGGTTCTAAAGAGTAATTGCCAAGGCTGCAAATAAAAAGAAAAAAATCAAGGATCAGTAAATAAAGCAAGGAACAAGCTTCAAAAAAGAAAAAAATTCTATCTCTTAATTCGGAACAAAAGCCTATTGACTCATCTGTTACAGCAACATTAGCTGAAGGTGCTTGAATTGTATCTGATACAGCACCGACGCCTGCTGGCGATCCTGAAGCTCGAGCTATCGGAGAAGCATTAGTTGAAGCTGCCTGAGCTGCATCTGTTGGAGCACCAAGCACCTCTGGCGCTGCTAGTGGGCTAAGCGTTGCTAGTGAAGTCATAAAATTAAACCTCCTCTCGGCATTCATTGAAAATTATTCTAAAAATCACCTTTACGCAGCTTCAAGAAAGTTGGACTTCTAAGCCTTTTTTCATGAATTATACATTTTAAACAATAAGATTATATTAAGAAAAGATAAAAAATTCACTTTTTATGCACTTAGAAAATAAGCAACAATTCCTATTTTTATTGCAGCTACTTTTTCTTGGAATTTTTTCAAAGCCTTCTTGAATAACAAGGTCTGATGCAGTTTCTTGTTTCTACCATGTGGAATCATAAACTAAAAATTAATTTTACATAGTTAAAGAAGGATGGCTTTAGCCTTGTATTGAATGATAACATTGGCATGTGATAGCGTACAGAATTCTCAACTTTAAATTAACATACCTAATGCACAGCAAGCCGCTCCCTTCGATTCAGAAAGTCAAACAGCTCTTTCCGATCTATCCCGAACATGTGCAGTTCATTGCTGAAAGCAGGATCCAGGCTAAGGCGATATTAAATCGAACAGACCGCCGCAAGGCCGTTGTTGTCGGCCCCTGTTCAATCCATGATAAAATGTCAGCAATCGAATATGCAAAACGGTTTAAAGAGCTCTCTAAAGAGGTGAGCAACACCCTTTTTTTAGTTATGAGAGTCTATGTGGAAAAACCCAGGACGATCACAGGATGGAAAGGGTTGATCTACGACCCCCATCTCGATGGGAGCCACGATATCCAAACAGGATTGATTTGGGCGCGCGAACTGTTAGTGGCACTGATCGAGATGAAAGTTCCGATTGCAACAGAGTTTGTTGATCCTTTAGCAACCTACTACTTTCAAGACTTGATTACATGGGGATTTATCGGTGCGCGCACATCCGCTTCCCAGCCTCATCGACAGCTTGCTTCGGCATTAAAAATCCCTCTAGGATTTAAAAATAGCACCGACGGCAATCTCGATCATGCTGTCAACGGTGTGATCTCTGCAAAAACTCCCCACTGCTTTATGAACATCGATGAAGAAGGCCGCCTCTGCGCTGTCCAGAGCGAGGGGAATCCCTGGGGCCATATTGTGCTCAGAGGCTCTCACAATATACCTAACTATGATGCTGTCTCAGTGCATCATGCACTGAAAAAACTAATCCAGGCTCAACTTCCTGAGCGGATCATGATCGACTGCTCCCACGGAAATTGCCAAAAAGACCATGAAAAACAAGAGGCGGTATTCCACTCTTTTATTGAGCAGATCCAAGGAGGCAACGAATCTATTTTTGGAGCAATGCTAGAGAGCCACTTAGAAGGCGGCAGCCAGCTATTAACAGAAGACCCGGCTTTATTAAAATATGCGACATCGATTACAGACCCTTGCATTGATTGGAAAACAACTGAAGAGCTGATCTATTCCGCCAATGAAACGCTCTCTTCTTCCTTCTTTTCTTCGCTTGCAGGGAGCTGAATTTCTTCTTTGACCGCGATTAGATTCACCCAAAGCTGATGTTTCCATTCGCGAAACAGAGAACCATTTTCACCCACAATCTCTGCTTTATACGTTAAAATCCCCTTTGTCTGATCATACTCATCGTCTAAAAGCTTGTAGGTCACCCATCCCATCCTCTGATCGATCGGAAAACAGATCGTCTTTTCTGTATAGTTCCAAAAGATCATGGTCAGTTGAATATGGGGTTTTTTACGCAAAAGCTCTTTAGGCACACGCCAATCGATGATCATCATTTGACCGATCGGAGGGCGCTCCTCACGGGGATCTGGTGTTTTGACATGAGTGCTGGCCAGATAGCGGACATCGATCCATTGCTGAGCAACAGAGACGTAATATTTTTCGCAACCGCTTAATAATAAAAATGCTAATGCAAAAAAGACGGGAAATAATTTTTTTTTTATCCAAACCATCGTGCACAATTTTTCAAAACAGATTATAATCGCCCATTAAGCCTTTTCCCATGGTAAATATGCAAGCAGATTGTGACGGCTCTTGGACTACTTTTCCCAAACAAGCTGTCTATGGAATTATCTTTAATACAGAACGCACTCAAGTGCTGATGGTCAAACGCAGAGATATTCCCGTTTGGGTTCTTCCCGGCGGCGGTCTTGAACGGAATGAAACACCGGAAACCGGCGCTGTCCGCGAAGTCCTGGAAGAAACCGGCTATCGTGTGACGATCATCAGGAAAGTCGCTGAATATCTTCCTGTGAATAAAATGACTCAGTACACTCATCTCTTCGAATGCTGCATCTTCGATGGATCTGCACAGATTGGTGCTGAGACTCAAGAAGTCGGCTATTTTCCCCTAACCTCGTTGCGCAAGCTCCCGCCTCCCTTCGAAGGGTGGATCCTCGATGCAGCAGCTAACCATCTTCACATCCTACGCAAGGAGATTGAAGGGGTCACATGGCCAAAGTTCTTCCAGCTCTTATTGCGCCACCCAATCCTTGTTGGGCGGTTCGTCCTAACAAAACTGGGAATCCATATTAATACCTAGCGTTTTCGAAATAAGGATTCAACTTTTTTTGAGCTGATTTTTAGTTTAACTTCCAGAGGTCATCATCCTTTTAGCCGTTTAGATTAACCATCTTGTAAGGGTCAATTGTCTCATTGAATTGCTCCTCCGTCATGACCTCCATCTGAAGTGCGGCTTCTCGGAGAGTGAGATTTTCTTTATACGCCTTTTCGACCACCTTGGCCGCCTTGTCGTACCCAATGATCGGGTTGAGCGCTGTTGCCTGCATCAGGCAATTTTCCAAATGTTCGTTGATCTTTGCGTAGTTGGGTTTAATGCCCACTAAACATTTATCGTGGAAGTTTACTGCAACGTCTGCAAGCAGGTTAATCGAGTGGATCAAATTATAGATCATGAGAGGCCTAAAGACGTTAAGCTCGAAGTTGCCCTGCGTTCCCGCAATGCCGATTGCCGCATCATTGCCTAATACTTGAACTGCGACCATTGTCATCGATTCGCTTTGGGTCGGATTGACCTTGCCTGGCATAATCGATGAACCTGGTTCATTTTCTGGAATGAAAAGCTCCCCTAAACCACAGCGTGGACCGGAAGCTAGCCAGCGGATATCATTGGCAATCTTCATCATTGAGCACGCAATTCGCTTTAATGCACCGCTCATCTCCACAATCGCATCGCTAGAAGCCAGAGCTTCAAATTTATTAGGCGCTGAAACAAAACGGTGGCCTGTTAGCTCTGTGATCTTCTCAGCAATTTTTTCCGCGTACTTGGGATGGGCGTTCAGCCCCGTGCCGACAGCGGTCCCTCCCAAAGCAAGTTCTGATAGATGTAGAAGAGCATTTTCAATTGTGCGGATCCCGTGCTCGATTTGTGAAGCGTATCCGGAAAACTCCTGGCCCAGTGTGAGAGGGGTGGCATCCATCAGATGAGTCCTCCCTACTTTGACAACATCCATGAACTCTTTGGTTTTTTTTTGAAGTCCCTGATGGAAAATTTTTAAATTCGGGATCAACTTATTAACGACCGCGAGCGAGGCTGCGATGTGCATTGCTGCTGGAAAGACATCATTTGATGATTGAGATTTATTGACATCGTCATTCGGATGGATCGGACTTTTAGATCCTAAGGTACCTCCTGAAATTTCAATTGCACGATTCGAGATCACCTCATTAACGTTCATATTCGTCTGAGTGCCCGATCCTGTCTGCCATACATTAAGAGGAAAATGATCATCGAGCTTACCTGAAATTACTTCATTAGCTGCACCGACGATTAAATCCCGCTTTTCTTTCGGCAAAAGATTAAGTTCACAATTGACAATTGCTGCAGCTTTTTTGATCAAGGCTAGCTCGTAAATTACTTCAATGGGCATCCGGTCTCTGAGCTTGCCAATCGGAAAATTCTCGACTGAGCGCATGGTCTGCGCCCCATAATACCGGTCTGCCGGAACTTCTATTTGCCCCATTGAGTCCTTCTCAATACGCATACCCTTTGCCATATGACCTCCACGATCATCTTCAAGTTAATCGGCGACAGTATTTCTTGTCATCCAGAAGAGCGGTGGATCGAAGGCATAAATAATTAACATGGAAGATTTACAATAAGCCTAAGGCAAGGTAGATAATCGGCTCATTTGAGACAACTCCTAAAAAGCTCTTCAGAACGGATCACGCGGATGTTCAGATCCCAAACATGCCCCCTTTTCTGGAAGCAATTGGCCAAATAATGGATTTGCAATGTCTTGAGTCGGCGGACAAACGCATCCCAACAGCTCTCATTTTCATTATGGACAGCCCCCCGACTCCCCTCTTTATAGGAAACTCCCTTTTTCCAAGAGCGCTCGATTGCAGCAACCCATTTGCGCCCTCGGTACTGATCAAAAATCCCATAAATGGCCGAAAACTCAACGCCGATCGCATAAAATGGCGTAACAACCATTTCCCAAATCCCCTCACCGAGAACAGAGCCCGTTTCTGCAAACCAATTCCAGCACGTTGAAACAACAGCTCTTAGTTCACCTTGCCAAAGCTGAGCACCCAGTTTCTCGACCGCATCGAGTCCAACGACACCCACAATAAGAACGGTTTTGGTGAAGTGCCAAAACTCTACCCCTAAAGCATACAAGGGATTCCCTAGAGCAACCGCAGCGCACTTAATTGCAAGGATATACCACTCTTCATCCAGATAAAGATCCCCTGTCGATATATCTTCCACATAGGACAACAGCGGCGTGAACGTGGTTTCATTGGTTGACTGATCGACCACATCAAAAAGCCTAGGCCGGCCAGCAGCGTCAAGCTTATTAATGAACGTCCGCCTAAAGGCAGCCTCCCCCGGGTGGGCGCACGGGAGGTTAGAGCCTATGCAATGAAAACATCCGCTGATTTGAGAAAAACCGAAAACTTCTGTAATTCCGCGCATACCACAGTTCCTTCATACTTACAGGCATCAAACTCATTAATTTCGGAAAAGTGTACCAATGTCAGGGTTAGAATGTAAATTTAAAATACTCCATCCAAAGATCTGCGTTTATTTTCCAAAAAGACTGGAACCAATCCGAAGAAGGGTTGCCCCTTCTTCAATGGCAATGGAGAAGTCGTTGGACATGCCCATGGAGAGGTGCCGCAGTTTAAGTTCATCACGTAAGTTGCGCAGACGAGAAAAGCAGGCTCGGATAAGGTTTGTATCGTCTGTCAGCGGGGCCATAGCCATCAGCCCTTGAATCGAAATACCGGAAAGTTGAGAGAGGCCTAAAAAGTGCTCACGAAATGTAATGGAAGCAAACCCTTGCTTAGAATGTTCTCCAGAAGTGTTCACTTGAAGAAGGACAGGAGTAGTAGAGTTATTCTGGATGCTTGCCACGGAGATCTTCTGAGCTAGTTCATAGGAGTCGACCGAATGGATGAGGGAAAAGCGGCCAATTGCTTTGGCAACTTTATTCGACTGGAGATGACCGATGAAATGCCAATCGATATCCAAGGGCAGCTTGGCCATCTTTTGGAGAGCGGCAGGGACGCGGTTTTCTCCGAAAGCGCGAAGACCGAAACTGTAAGCTTCGTGGGTAGCTTCAAGGCTCGCATATTTGGTGATAGCAATGAGGGTGATATCGGAGGGATTGCGACACGACCGAAGGCAGATTTCGGCAATTTGCTCATTGAGTCTTTTAAAACGCTCAGAAAACATCGGGTTTTTTAAAAATTTCTTGGAGGATAAAAGCATTTTTCAGGCTCGATTTTTTGAGCAAGCCCCTGCCTCGGGAGTCGCTATGGCGGGACTTAATAGCGTAGGCCTGATCGAAATCAATCCGTTCGGAAAGCTCAATGCTGATCAACGAGTGAGCACGCTCGTCAGAAATCGCAGAGACATATGATCGACCTTCGATATTATTTGCAACCCGCCGAATACTGATTGCTGATTCAAAATCGGAAAGGGTTCTTTGGACCGGGGGAAGTGACGAGATTGCTTGTTGAGGAGGCTTCGGCAGGCTCTGCTTTTTCTGCAAAAGAGGCTGTGGAGCGCAAAGCTCCTCCTCTTTTTCAAGGCTCTCTTGGTCATCAACACCGCCCAAATAGGCATCCTGCTGAGGCTCCTGGGGCTTTTTCCTCCGTTTTCCTGCAAGGACATAGAACAGGAAGATGAGGATCGGCAGGATGTATTGGCCTATGTGATCAAAGTCCATGCTAGCTATGCCCAATCTCGTCGTCTTTAGAGATCGATTTGCGCATGTCCGTATCAGCCTGGATATTTTTCATCCGGTAAAAGTCCATAACACCAAGGTTACCAGAGCGGAACGATTCGGCAATTGCCATGGGGATTTCAGCTTCTGCTTCAACCACTTTGGACTGCATCTCGCGCACTTTTGCGCTATTCTCATGTTCCATAGCAACAGCCATTGCGCGCCTCTCCTCCGCCTTTGCTTGGGCAATCCGCTTGTCCGATTCCGCTTTGTCGGCGCGCAGGCGAGCCCCAATGTTCTCGCCGATCGTGATGTCGGCGATGTCGATCGAGAGGATTTCGAAAGAGGTCTGAGCATCGAGCCCCCTTTCGAGAACAAGACGGGAGATTCGCTGGGGAGATTCGAGAACGTCAGTATGGGTCCCTGCAGCACCAATGGCATTGACAATCCCCTCGCCAACGCGGGCGATAATCGTCTCTTCGGTAGCACCCCCAACAAGCTGGAGTATGTTGGTCCGGACCGTCACACGTGCACGGCAACGGAGCTGGACACCGTCTTTAGCAACGGCTGTGATATATTCCCCATGCTTGCTATCTGGGCAGTCGATTACTTTGGGATTCACTGATGTCTTAACAGCATCAAGAAGGTCCCTTCCTGCCAAATCGATCGCAGTCGCTTGACGCCAATTTAGAGGGATATTGGCCTTGTCTGCCGCAACCATCGCCCGAATGACGTTAATGATGTTACCGCCAGCAAGGTAGTGGGTCTCTAGATCGGCAACGGTGATGAGCTTGAGCCCCGCCTTATAGGAAGTGATGCGGGCGTTAAGAATGATGCGCGGAGGGATTTTACGCATGCTCATTCCAACAATGTTAAACAAAGAAATCGGAGTCCCTGAAACGAATGCTTGAAACCAAAGACCGATAAAGCGGGCAAAAATGGTAAAGAGAATAATGGCGACGATTCCGACGATGAAAAAGAGGGTGTAGACGCCAATGGATGTGTCCATATCTGCTAAGATGTTCATGATGTTCCCTTGATAGTGGTTCTAACGATAAGATGAGAGCCTTGCCCGCCAATTACTTCGACGGTCTCTCCTTTGGAGAGGAAGCCCGTTTCAGAAAGGGCTTGGTATTGGATTCCTTCAACCAGGATGTGGCCAGCAGGCTTGAGCTCGGTGAACACGGTGCCTTTCTTGCCAATGAGATTCTGGTCAAAGCTTGCAGCGAGAAAGCCTTCTTGGTCTTTTTCTAGGTAAAAGCGGTTTTTGATCTTGGAGCCTCGCATTTTCCATAGGGCAAGATTGCAAACAAGGACAACGATCCCAATCAAAAAGAGTATGTAGAGAATTCCCCAAAATTGCGATCCATGCATAAAACAAAAAATAATGCTTGCAAGAAGGGAAATGCCACCGACCAAGGCAAGAATTCCCCCTGGAAGAAAAAACTCAGTATAGATCAAACTTAGTCCAAGGATTGCTAGCAAGATAATGAACATGTTGTCACCTTCGGTCGACGATAATACGGAAACCAACGATTTTCTTCACGATAATTGCCTCTCCTTTATCGATTACGACCCCATCGGTAACCGCATCTAGAACTTGATTGTTAATGAGGATCTTGCCTCCAGGGCGTAATGGAGAATGGACGATCCCCTCTGCACCTACAACAGGCATAGCCTTAGTTTCAAGGCCTGCAACGCTCCCTTCCTGATCGCCTTCTAAGACGATCCGGCTTTTACGCAAAAATGGTGGAGTCAGGTAGCGAGCAATCAAGACAATGACAAAGAGCGAAACGAGAAGCGTTCCGATGAAATACCCAAGCCTTTCAATAAAGGCAAGCGTTGCAAAGTTCAACTTGTCCCAGTCCCAATTAAACTCGAGCGAGCCGGATGTGGGAAGCATCAGCGTAAAAAGCGCGAATAGGGTAAGAAGGGCGCCTAAGACACCCGCAATCCCAAATCCAGGAAAGACGAAGATCTCGACGCAAAGAAGGGTAAGCCCTCCGATCAGAATAATGACCTCGAGCCAGCTAGCAGCTTCTGCAGCAAAACTAGATAAAAGAATGAAACAGAGGCACACAAGTGCCAAAACCCCCGGAAAACCGAAACCTGGGTGGCTCATTTCCATATAGACACCAATAATGAGCCCTAAAAAAAGGAGCGAGGAGACTAGAGGATGGCTCAATAAGCTAAAAAATCCGATCCTCCAATCGAAAAAACTGACGATCTTAGCTTGAGGAATCCGTACAAAAAACGGCTGCTGGAAAAGGAGATTCTTCGATGCAGGCCACTCCCCTAATGAGCTCTCCAGATCTGTAACGGGAACAAGGGGTTGCAACTCGACCATAAAATCGGCAACGCCATATTCGATGAGCTCCTCGGCGTTTAATGTAAGGAGCTTCCCTTTGCGGGAAATGATCTGGTCGGCATCGGCACCTTGCCCCCTGATCTCATCTTCTTTTTCCAAACGGATGATTTCCCCATTGCGTCGCACTAAGATCATGTCCTTATCGACCATTGCTTCAGCAAGCAGGGGGTTCCTCTTGTAATAATGGGCAAGGTTGATGAACTCCGCGCGCAACGCAGAATTCATTTTTTCTGATGCTGTCTCCATCTTCCCATCGGCGCCTGCTGTGATCGGTTCAGCAGCTCCCATACTAGCCTTATTGGTAATCCCAATAAAACGGCAGGCATAGGCAAGCATCGCACCAGCAGAAATGGCCCAATTATCGATAAAGGCAACGACAGGGATATGGTGCTGGACATCTATCTGGTGAAGAAGATCGGCGATCCTCATCGAAGCAAAAACCTCCCCTCCTGGAGTATTGAGATCGAGAAGAATGAAGCTAACGCCAACCTTTTTGTAATGCTCAAGGGCAAACTTCACGTAAAGGTAGGTTGATTGGTCGATGGGACGCTCCCGCTCGAGGTAGAGATAACCAACTAGATTTTCTCCATTCTGTTTAATAGAAATCGCCGTTTGGAGTCGCCGATCAAGTGTCGGATGCTCTTGAAAAGTCGCGTGAGAAGGGGGCTCAAAAGGTAATGCCATTCCACTCACCATAACAAGGGATAGAAAGATCAGCTTAAGAAATATGCGCACCTTACACCCAGACACTGTCTTAAAATAGATTAGAATGTAAAAAAGCTATAGCACAGGCAATCAATGAGTTTCAATCAACTTTTTTAGCTCCTCTTTGTTATGGCATATTCAAATTTTAATCCGGTTATGCCAACCCAGCACACCTGCAAAGCCATTAGGTAAATCCCAATAGGACAAAGCGATTAGCGAGGGGATGGCAGAGGGGCTTTAGACGTCTTTTGAAGTGACCCATTCTTGTAGGAGAGCTCTCTCATTTTCCGCTCTTCTTATTGATACCTCTTCAGAATTAACCAAATAGTTTTTACTCGAGATCCCTTCTCCAACATTCTCAAGCATACCTGTAAAATCTTCGTTCATTGCCTCATATTGTTTTGCAAATCCAAGATCTTTTAATGCCAACTCTTTCAACTGAGGTAATGCGCATAGCGCATCGATGTAGGTACTATTGACCTCCGCCACCAGTTCTTTATCTTTAATCCAATCACGCCGTCCGATTGTCGGGTAGAGCATGGTATTAATAGCTGTAAGAAGCTGCAGGGGTTCTTTAAGTTCTTTTTCGTAGTAGAGATAGATCTCCACGCTTTCTGCTTGGTTGCCTCCATAAGTTGAAATGATCCGTTGCAGAGCCCTTCTCAACGCGATTGTCTTTGCCGCTTGAATGATGATTTGGAGTTTTTCCTTTTCTGTAGCACTTTGGGGAAGTGTAGCCAGCCTCCATGAGAGGTAAAGTTCGTTGAAGGCCATTCCCGCGCGATCCCCGCAAGCTTCGTTGTTTTGAGGCACCTGAGCAAAAAAGCTCTCCCTAAATACAGGATTCAAGTTTAGATCGCGGAGCATGCTGCAGGCCTCTTTAGCAAGAGCACGCTGCGAATTGGTGCTAAAATCCCTTGTTCTCTCGAGCCTAGCGAGCCATTCATTGATGACACCCTTTTCGTCGTCCGTCATTTCTTCAAGGATGAAGCTGAGCTTAAAATTTTCTCCTGATACAGAAATCCATGTCTCTAGTCGTATTGGCAAAATAAGGGTAGCGCCAGCAGCTCTTAGGACTTGGCATTGTGCTAAGATCGCATCGCAATTGCGATCAGAAATTTGTGTTCCCAACCTATTTATCGTCCTCAAATTAGTGCATTGACAAAGGGCTAGAGGTAGGTTTGAGAGCTGCGCATTATCAGCTAGGTCGAGGTAGATCAGATTGGCAAGCCCCCTGGCATCGA
>CAZOKX010000005.1:0-59488 GCA_964580785.1 uncultured bacterium | reverse complement strand
GGTTGGACAGCACACTGATGCTCATCTGAAAAACCCATTATTCAGGTTAATATTGTTTTTGGAGTTTCCGTTTTTGCGGAAACAGAAACTGGGACTCCTCGATCGGGGCGTAAAGTTAAAAGAAAACGTGGCAATGCAACAGCTCCGCGTATACAGAGTTCATTGAGAAGGTTGTTGTATTGTTGTGGTTTAAGTTCTTCGAGCCATTTTTTGAGAAATACTAATTCTTTCTCGTTATAAGTTGTTATCCCAACAATAATTTTTGCAAAAACAATGTGCTGCATTAATGTTTCTTCATCGCCCCGGAATGCAGGGTTTTTATCGTCTTCGAAGACATAGCCCTCCTTTTCCCTTGGAGTGATGAGGATACTACAATATGACACGCTTTGATTTTCTTCTTCATCAGAACATAGGCCGTGAACGACGCTTAAGTCGGCATCTACAAAAAGAAAGCTTTTTGTATCTTGACCCTTTTGTTGACTAAACAAATAAATAGCTGGTGGCTCTTGTAATGAAGCAGCTCCTTTTTTTAGGAGCTCTTTAAAATGATCGGTTGCTCCCAAGAAGCTCGGCTCTTCATCAATAGGGGAATTTAGATTAGTTTTTCTTTCTGGGAGTCCGCAATTCGGAAATAACTCAGGGTCGTTAAGATCAGCTGTTGTGAGTCGATAGTTGAATTCTATCCGAGAAAGTTGACCGGAACTAGAATGGGGTTTATGAATGGCTTTTTTTCCTGCGAGGGTTGAGTTTCTTTGTTGCTGTTGCTGTTGTTGCTGCTGTTGCTGTTGCTGTTCAGTTGTTGATTGGGTGCCTTCATCTTTGTCTATTGATCGAGGAACGGTTGTGCTCAAATGGTTTTGATGGATTTTTTTATCCCTTGAGAACTCATTTGCTTTGTCTTTAAGTTCTGATGAGGCAGCATCTACGGAAAGCGAAAGAGGATTGAGCTCATTTTCAAGTGTTGCAAGGCGTTCTTCTTCTGCTAGAAAGCTGAGGGAAATAGCTTCTGATGTTTCAATCGTTGGTGATGGATTGTAATAGCCGCGCAGGTTAATGCTTTTATCAATGAAGAAATACCTTTTTGTTGCTACATGAAGAGCCCTCTCTTTTTCCACCCTCTCTAAAAAAGACTCTTTATTTTTAGGCGAACGGATCATCTCAATGGTTCCTCGAGGGTGGAACAGGTGTTGTTTTAAATGTTTTCGGGTAATCGCTTCAGGCATTGATGCGAGAGCCTTATAGTTTTGAGACGCATCTTCGCTAATGGTTTGATCGCGAATATGGGTGACTACGTTACCGATTGTAAGTATTTCAGAAGAGGTTTCTGCCTTGATTTTTTCGCCAAGAGCTTCATGGACGTAGACCTTGACCTCTTGGCCACATCCAAAGCGTCTTAATCTCCAGATGGCTTGTTCGCAAACACTATATGTTGTCATCGGGCCTGCAATCAGAGCGCCGTATCCCGAAGGGATTTTAAAGTCTGTTCCGCGAATATCTGCTGGAGCATAGTAATAGAGAACTTGGGTTGGATCAATAAGGGCTGCATCTTTCATTTTATCGAAGGGGCGAGCGACAATCTGAGCTTGAGGATTTTTAAAAGCAAGGAATGCTGTTTTGCGTTCAGGGTCAATGTAGATGATCTGCCTTTTTTTACCCTCATTGGTATTTAGAAGGTCCAAGACTAGCTCTGGCGTAGCCTTGCGAGGGATCGATGCGGCAATGTTGATGATCGCTTTGCATTTGGGATCATTAAGGAGAGTTTTGAATTGGTCGACAGGGTCTTTGAAGGTTCCTACGGGCTCATTGAGCCCTTTGCCCATCCCTTGCAGACGCAATAAAAGATCTGCAGAAATATTTCGAGCCTCTCCTGAAGGCTGCTCTTCCGTCAAGGGTTTAAAGCCTAAAAGGGCTCCTTTATAGGCGTCTTTGGTTCCAGTTGCTCCAGAGACAGTTCTTGTGCCAATTAGATCGACTACTCGACAGCTGATTTGTTTTTTGTTCAGCTTGATCAACTGTTGCTCAAGGAAAAGGAACCGGAGGAAGCCTATCCGGAGCTGTACAGCGTCTTCCGAGTTGCCAGCAAATCGTTGATAAAGATCTTCTTTCCTCAGACTTGCAGAACCTGTTTGAAGATGGAGCATCCAGGCTTTTGCAAAAGCAAAAGAGGGGTCATTAGGGTTTTCGTCGGCAATTTCGGCTCGGGCTGCAATCTGGGGCAAAATCAGTTCAAAGATCTCTTGAGAAGGGGGTGCAGCGACGTAGTTGAGGAAATGGTAGCCAACAAGTTCCGCTTCTTGCCCAAAAAAAGTATTGGGCTTTGCCCTTTCTTCTTTCCTAGGCGTTACTGTAAATCCGTCTTGGCTTAAGGCGTAGTCCATCCCATACTGGTTCTTAAGAATCAGGGGCATCGTCGAATTGAGCCACATCCGGTGTCCACCGATGGTTTCTTGAAGCGAATTGTTAACTCCTTCTCCTTCTTGCCAAACGGGAAGGTGATTTGGAAGTGCTGGTGGAGAGTTAGGATCCTCTGGGGGAGCCAAGTAAGTGGCAAATGTTTCAACATCGATTTTATTTTTTAATTCGTCAGGCAACTGTTTATGCAATTCTCTTCCAATGGCAAGAGCGGCGCTTCGGTATTCCTGAGGCGTAAGGGTTGCCTGGGTGTTGTTAACAAGTGCTGTCCGCACTTTGACGATGTGGGGGTTTTGGCTCGAAAGAAGGATGGAGAAGAGGTCTTCTGCCCCTTGATAGACTTTGGGATCGATCGGTTCCGCTGCTCCATCGGCGTAGTTATATTCTAATGAAAAGTTAAATGCTTCGTCCGCTTCATCGACTAGGAGCCGTGCATTATGCTCATCCGGATCAAATATCATATTGATCTTGCGCAGCCAGAACAGTTGCGAAGATTTTTCGACCATCTGCCGGTAGAGCATGTCCATTGATGCGGCTGCTTCCTTTTTCTGATCGCTAACTTCATTGACTCGCAAGTTATCGAATTGTCCCTTGGCTTTATCATAATCCTGTTTAAGCTGGGATAGCTGGCTTAAATATTCATGGATCTTATTTTCAACAGCAGCCAGCCTTGATGCAGAGGAGATGATGTAGCGATGGGAAACCTTGATTTCAAGCAGTCTTTGGTATTCTTGGGTTAAAGCTTCTGAGGTTAAGTCTGGGCTCCTTTGGAACTTGAACTCATAAGCTCTTCGGTCCATCTCCTTTTTCCCTTGTTCGATCAGCTCATCGGTAAAGAGAACAACGGGAAGAAATCCTTGGCGTGCAAGCAGGCGTGCAACGAGCGGGAAGATGACAGAAGACTTGCCAAGACCCATCCGCAATTCTTGAAGAGATGAGGGATTTGCTATGATTGCCTCAATGGTGTCAATCTGTTCTTCCGTAATCCCTACCTGATGGGCGTGCCCGTGGACGAGATAAGCGCGGGAGAATTCTTGGTTATCAAGTTTTGCTGCGTTGGGTTCTTTGTTAGTTGAGTAGATCGTCAGATTGTCGGCTCGTTCGATCTTGGAAAGGACTTCCCCTGACAAAACTCGCCACTGGGTTTCTAGCTGTAGGAGGACGTCTTTTAAATGGGTCCTTTCCTTTTCTGTTTTTACAGAGGCTATGAGCTTGTGCACGTTATGCATCTGTTGGGAAATTTGCGCCATTTCAGGAAGGGATTGGGTCTCGTTGAAGGCGATTTGGTGATACAGCTCTTTTTGAGTTGCTAAAAAGGCAAACTCGGTTAGTGCTTGTTCAAGGCGGCCTTGTTGCTTTTTATCCGCAAGGTTTAATTCTCCCATTTCATACTTGTCCAGAAGGGCGCCAAAAATCTCTCCTTTGCCAAAAATTTCTGGGTGGTTGAATGCATGAGTAAGACCTAGCTCCTCAGCAACCTCTTTGGTTTCATTTAGCACGTTCTTTTTGAGGTAGTTGGTTCTCTTGGTCAAATTGTTAATTTGTTGGATAAGCGTATCTCTAAGAGGCTTTAATTGGGCTTGTGCAACCTGTCCTCGGCTCTTTTGAATCTGCTCTTTCTTTTTATTTGCAATGGCTTGGATACCAGCACGCATCTTTTGATTTTCGTGTGCAGCTTGAGGATTGCCTTCAATCTCTTTTGGAAAATGTGCAAGCAAGAGCTGTGTTTGTTCTTCAAGTTGATCTATTTGGAGTCTTTTTTGCAACTTGTCATAATCTGAAATGAGCAATTCAAGGCTTCCTTTTAGATTGTGACGATGGATTGAAGGGGGAACTTGATGAGAGCCTTTTATTTCAGAAGCAAAAAAGAGGAACCACTCTGCTGGAGTTTTCGGATTGGTAATACTTTTTTTGCCTTGCAGAACAGCATTGTAATTTGCTTCAAATTGATTCAGTTGCTTGAGATGAGTACTTATCTCTGCTACAAAGGAATCTACTTTTGGCGTTTGATAGGCTGGGGCAAAGAAGCTTTGATGCCAATTTAAAGCAGCGTTTTGTATTAGGTTTGCAAGGGAAACTTCTTGGGCTTGAAAAGGTGGGGCTGCTACGGGTATTTTTTCAAGATGATTAATCCTCTCGTGAAGCTCGGCTTGATAGCGCATCGCGATAGCGGGGACTTTGATCTTGTGTAATCCGTGCAAAAGAGAAATAAAATCTTTTCTTTCTTTGAAGTCAGAGGATATTTCCGGGTTCTGCTGGATTTGTTTATAGATCGTTTTCTCTTCTTCGGAGATGCCTGGGTCTGTGGTGAGTTTTTCAAGAAGCTCTTCCATCGATCCCCATTCCTCCTCTTCTTTGGTTGATAAAATGGGTTGTGCATGATCAGGGGTGAGTATGGCTGGAATTTTTTGGGATTCGACATGCTTTAATAGAGATTCAAAAACAGCTCCGATCTGATTTTCCAAAGCGTTTCGACTTACTTCGTGCTTCTTGCGTTTGTAGGCTTGAAGAAGGCGACCGACCGTCCATTCGCTTGGTGTTTGCATGCTAGTCAACAGATCACCTTTGAGTCGGAATGTTTTTTGATCGGGGGGAGAGGGTAATTGGATATTAAGGTTCCGGTTTTCTATCTGTTTCTTTTTAAGCTCAGCTAAGCTTAAGAGGAGACCTCTGGCTGTTTCAACAGCTTTTTTCAGCTCGGGCTGGGCATTAAGTTCAGGGGGCAAGGTAAAATAAAGAGGGGATAGGGACTTAAGTTCGCCTACTCTTGCCGCAGAAGAGATTGCTTTCCAGTAATCCCAAAATCTGCTAAGTACCTGGTCAGGTGTCGCTTGGCAGCTTAGCTTGCTCAAAGTGATCCCCTGGACGGGGCCTTGCATCATCAAGATTAAATAGGGGGTAAATTGCTTTAAATCTGTCTGTTTGTCCAGTGCGGCAATACTGTAGTGTGTTAGCGGAGTTTTGGGAACAGATGTCGATAGGTTGAGAATTTTTTGAAGGGATTCCATGCGCCTTGTTTCTAATTCCCCGAGCTCAGAGGAACTTAGAAGAAGATTTCTTTTTTGAAGAGATTGGAATTTAGAAGGATCATCTTGCATTTTCTGGTAGGCATCGTAGAGGTTTATTAGATGAGAGGTCTCTTGGTGGTACCGCTCCCAATCTGTCCGGTTAAAATTGCTCTGGCCATAAGCTTCTCTTTGGACCCTTGAAATGAGCAAAGATGCTTTTAATTGAAAGGCGATAGTGGCATTTGTTGTTGCAGGTAAAGATTGTAAGTTATGAGCAATTTGATTAAAGAGCTCGGCCTCTTCTTTTTTAATCAAGGAACGAGCTCCATTTACCTGGTTAAGGAAGAAGAGGGCTTGTTCGATGTTTCCCCGGGCGTAGGATACAGTGGCTAGGTAGAGGAAGGAGGAGGGACTTCCATGCCAATTGCCTTTAGCATCTTGCGTCACGACCATCTGAGGCGCATTGATCGATTGGGCAAATTCTAAAGGTTTTCCTGTTGTAGAGCTTTTCAAAGCAGGCACGAGAGAATGGGGCCATATGCGGAGCTGGTGGCCATCAAACCCCTCTTTGCCATCGCTCTGCTTTTTTATTTTCACTAAAGGAAGCATGAAATGTTCATAATCATCTCCAAACATTTCTCGGAAGTAGTGGCTTCCCCGAATTTGAAAAAATAGTTCCTCCTCGCCAATAACTTTCCATCGGTTCTTCTGATATTGGAGGTGGATGTTTTCTTTTAAGAAGACGATCTCTTCTATTTTGTTGCCTCCGGAGTTAAGAACCATCAGGACATTGCTTGGATCGCAGCATCGGAAAATTTTACTAGCTTGAAACCCGTTATCCATAGCGACTTTTTGTCTTCCTTTTGTCGAAGGGATCCATATACCGGTCAATTGTTGGGAGGCTGAAAGGTCTAGCTGGAGAACTTGGTTGTCTGAAAGCATTGTTTTCCCATCCAGCCATCGATTTTGAGGGGCATTGAATAACAGACCGGAAGGGCCTTTCCCTTTTACTTTAACCCAAATTCCTCTCTGCTTCATCAATCGAGAAAGGGGGATATCGTCTCTGATAAGAGCGGAGGAAAACACATATTCGCTTTTGTTAAATGTTTGGCTGATCCGTTTAATCGAGCGGTCCTCGATGTTGCGCCTGATCTGGAAAGTACGGTTGCCAACAGACCATTGGTAAAGCTCTTCTACGCCTAAATTGCTGTAGGAGGCCTTAAAGGATGTATTGCCAAAGATACGAACGTATAGGGGATCTTCGAGAATTTCGAGTGGGATTTCTTGCTCTGCATATCTAGCTTCTTCTAAAGGAACACGCAGGCTTGAAGAGGCAATATTTAATCTGTTAGCTCCTGATGTGTAGATATAATCGTTCTCAGGGTCGCGTCTCCATTCAAGGGCCGTTGAGATGGTGTTGCCCCAAAGAAGGGTGCAAACTGTGTGACAAACTAACTTATCCGATTGGAGTCTTTGATCGATTGCAGGGAGAATAGAATTTTCCATCTTGGTTTGGACTTGGTAAAACAGCTGGGGTAGTTCGCTATTAGACGAGGTCTTTTGGATGGATGACCATATCTGAAGGTAGAATGCAAGGCTTTCTGGATTTGCGGATTCAATTTGAGACAAGGGGAGCAGGCTAAAAAAGTGGAGGCCTGCAGAGATTTGTTCTGGATCGCTTAATTGCTCTTCCCAGTCTCTTATCTGTACAGTTTCTAAGCAGAGCTTTGAAATAGCCTGCAAATTTTCTTGCATGGGTTTCGCAAATGTTTGGATTGACTGGTCGTTATCAAGAAACGCAATTTTATTTTTTATTGTGTAGGTATAAGGATCCATTGCTGTTTTGAATTCTTCGACGCTTTCAGGCCGGTTCTGCTCAATAATATCCCACTTCTCTTGAAAAAAAGCAGCTCGTTCACCCACTTTGGTCATTAATTCGTCAATAAAAGCAACGGTTTGCGTTTGTTGGTTGCTTAGGGCCTTTTTTCTAAGTTCGGAAATTTTGTTTAGAAATTTGAGAAGTTTCTTGATTTGATTCGGCTTAACACAGAGAGCTCCATCGATTCCAGATAGAGTAAAGTTTTCATCAACTGTATATTTTGAAAAAGAGTTCCATAATTGCATCCTTACAAGAGGTGTTTCGAGAAGATGCGGTTTAGAAATGATATACTCCAAGATGTTATCAAGCGTTTTGTGCCTGATTCCAGGCTGAGTTAGGGTCAAAAGATCCGCTTGTTGCATTTCTGTGAGCCCGGGTATTCGGTTAGCTCTTACTTCTGTTAAGTGGGTGAAGATGAAACCATCATTATGCATAGCATGTGGAATGAAATTTGCTGGAGTTTGATTTTTTTTCAAATTTTTTACTTCTCCAGTTGATGAATATCTAACTGCTCGGGAGCTTGCAATCCAAGAGGGCAGCGAGCCACAAAGCATGCTATGTATAGAAAGGCTTGGCGGAGGAGTGTATTGGTTCAGGTCTCCTGGAAGGCCGAAAGGAAAGTATTCAAGCCCGCCGGCGTCATCTGCGTTCAGTCGTAAGATGGGATAGGCGGTGCCTGAGTTAGAAGGGAGGTAGGTATCTTTGGCAGATAAAGAGATTCGTGACGGCATCTGATCCACTTTCTGACGCAACTCAGAACGGTGCATCTTTTGGAGATTTTTAACGACCTCTTCTTGATCACTTGGATCTTCTACCCCCAGTTCGGCAGACTGCATAAGTTTTGTTGCGGCAGAAGCAGCATCGATCTTGCTGCTGAAGCTTAAAAATAGAGAATGCTCGGGATGTTGTCCGGAGCGTAAAAATAGCTCTGCGCTTCTCATATTCATAAGAAAAATTGGAAGAAGGCACTCTTCATCCTGCTTTGGAGGAGCGACCTGGCTAAGGCATTCGATAAGGAATCTAGTTTCATCGGTGTTTTTAGCGGGAAAAATTTTCTCTAATTCTATTTTGCGTTCAACAAGTACTAAGGAGAGGGGCTTCGAATCATTAGGGTTGTATATGCCCCGATATTCATATCCTTTAATAATCTGATGGAGATTATAGATAAAATGCTCGTTTGCAAAGCGCGTATGGCTTGAAGCGGCTTCAAGATAACAGGAGTCAAGGCAGATGCTTTCTCGGAAAATACTAGATGAGCCGGGTTCTTTTGCTAAGTAGCTTCCGTGCGAATTCTCTTTGAGCCAGAGATAACGGATCCCTTCAATTTTTTCCAAAGTTCTAATATCTGATCCCAGTTGGAGATAGGGATCTAAAGCCAACGAACAATAGAGATACTCTAAATCTCCAGTGAACCGATCAAATGAAAGGGAGATCGCCTGCTCCCTTGTTAAGTTGCATCGGCCTGCTAGGTGACCAATGAGGTAAGGATCCGCCCTGGTTAGAAATTTGATCCAAAATGGATTGTCTGCAGGAGGTTGTTTATCAGGAATTTCACCCGTTACTTTCCCATGAGCATGTGCTTTGACCTCAGGGTAAAGTAACGGGTTTTTTCTAATCCTCGCGATCAACTCCTCTTTAGCAAGGTTTGTACGCCTTCGGGCAAGATGGATCAGAATGGCTTGAGTGTGAAAAATGTTGACCAGCTCGACATTGTTGCACATAGGGTGGTTCAAGCGTAGCTTGGCTTCAAATAGGTACTGGGAAGCCAGTGTGAGCTGAGCGCTGATCTTTTTCAATTCCTCATCATTAAACGGATCCCAAACAGAAGGATTGGTCAAAGGAGGGAGCCTGTCGAGCATCGCATTTGTCAGCTTGGCCGCTTGCTCATATTTTTTCTGATCAATAAGTGCTGAAGCACCTGCATTGATCGATTCCATTGCTAGTGAAAGTTCGGCTTTATCGCTTTGTAGTAAAAATACAGAAGAAATCGTTTGAAAATCTGCTCTATGCGAAGCAATCCCTTTGCCGCCGGGAATAGCGGAGGTCTCCGCAATTAATTCGGAGGGGGAAACGGGGGAAAAAGAGAGCTGGATAGGTTTAGATATTGGAACTGTATGCAATGCTGCGGACTGAGTCAGCTCTTGTTGTCGAGAGTAAGCTTTTGCGTGGCGGGTCTTTGCTTTTTGGACATCAGTATAAACCGGTTCTAACAGTTCTTTGGCTTGAGGGCCAAACTGTTTGACTAAATTCTTTTCCAGCTTGTGCAAACGCCCCTCAATTCGGGCAAAGTAGAGGTCTCGGCGGACCTCATCCATTCCTGCTGCATATTTGCATAAAGAGCGGACCATGAAGCTTGTCGTAAGGAGCAAAAACTGATTTTTATTTTCAGTTCCCAATGTAGTTTCCTGATTTCCCAATAAGGCTGCCACAAGCTTCCATGGATCTGTTGTTGCCGCGGAAGCAAACTTTTGATTCATTGCAAGGCTTGCCTCGTTCAATCCTTTTTCTAGGGCTCCAAAATTCAGCAATGAATCACGGATTGCATCTGGATAGGAAAGAGGAGTTGGAAGTGCTTCGGGAGTCTCTTTTACCTGAATGCCCAGCATAGGTGCTTGTTTTCGCTGCTCTTTGGACAAAGTATAAGATGTCAGAGGCGGTTTTAGATGGTGGACGAGCGCTTGACAAAATTGCTTGAAACTATCTTCATGAGTGAATTGATACTCTTGAATCGGCTCTGTTTTGCCAATGATTGTCTCAGAGTCTGGAGCGAAAGAGAATCTTCTCACGAAGATATCAGTTCCTTCTGCCCAAATTTGAAGATAGGAGGGATGGAAAAGATTTCCCTGATACTGTCCACACGGGATCGTAACAGGAGCGTCTTTTGAAGAGACCTCTAATTGACCCAAGACACCTGCTGTAAAATCAACCGGTTCGCCCCGGGAGGCTCGATCGAGATTTTGTCCATTAATGATCGCATTGGCAAGGGTCTTATTAAGGCCTTCGTTTTGGGTCTGCGACTTCTTTAAAAAAATTTCTAAAGTTTTGAGTACTTCAAGGTTTACCGCTTGAGAAGAGGGTAACTTGCTATCAAAAAGAATATCAAAGCTCTTTGCGATCTTTTCTGCTTTAAGGTCATATTTTCTAGATTCAATTCCAGCCATAGAAAACGTGTATGGCCAAAAGAGGACTGATAATATGCCAAAGAGAGCGTTCCTTTCCCAGGCTGTTTCTATGAAAGTTGCAACGTTAGGCCAAAAATGGGTCCCATATTTGGCTTCTTTCTTAGCAATAGTAGGGAGATGTTTAATAGAGACGGTCGGCGCTGTTTCAGCTGTTTGATCGCGTTCAATCGTGATGGTTTTGCCGCCGATTTGAACCGTGCCTTTTTCCTCAGCAACATTCCATTGAAAGATGGAGATCTCTTTGAGATTTTCAAAAGCCGCCCTACTTTTGCAATATATTTGAACGATTTTTTCAACATCAACATCGGAAAGGTTAGATGCAACCTTTTCAGAACGAATGACTAAAATTTCTTTTTTCAGCTTTTTTCCTTCGCTGGGATCGGTAAAAGATACAGAGAATATATCGCAACTGTTTCTTTTTAAAGGATTAGCGGACATAGTAATAATTTTTAGTTGTTGCTTTTAATTTTTATTATATCATTATTTAATTTTTTCAAATAAATTATTTTTTGTTTACGTGCGTAGCTTTAAAATTATTAGAATTAATGGGCTCTTAAAGAGTTAGGATGGAAAGATGGATGTCAAGGGGGCTTTTTTGGAAAAAAAACCGCCGAAGGGCTGGCCCTGCCGGCGGTTCAAAGATACCTTAGGAAGGAAAACCCCTTCTAAGACAAAATTTTAGCGCTTAGTTGAAGTTGCGACGAGGGCGACGAGGACGGTCCCCTTCGCTGCCCCAGCGGTCCCCTCCGCCTCTGCCACCTTCTTGAGAGAAGGAGCGCTCGCGACGTTGCTCTGGACGAGCTTCGTTCACGATGAGGGTGCGGCCGCTAAGCTGCTTCCCGTTCATACCTTCGACAGCTTTGCGAGCATCATCTGGGTTCGCCATTTCTACGAATGCAAATCCCTTCGACATGCCAGTAAATTTGTCTGAGATAATACGAACAGATTCGACAGGTCCGAAAGCTTCGAACAGTTCACGGATCTCGTCTTCTGTTGTGCTATATGGAAGGCTTCCAACGTACAGCTTTTTATTTGCAGTTTGAGACATACTTAAAAAAATCTCCTAGAGATTATAATGATGGTAATTTCGAGCCCCTCGTAAAAAATACAAGGAACCCTCACTGAGTTGACTCGGGGATCTGACCATCGGCTAAAACTGCTCGCTGGCAACAAAACACTCGGGATCAACACTAACTCACGTAAGCTGAATGTCTTAAAGTTATCAGGGCTTGTGCCAGCTAGGCCAATAAAACGGATCACTAACGCTTAACGTTAATTCTATCACAATCAGCGATTTCAGTGTCTAAAGATTTTGTTGCGAACGCCGCTTCCTGAAAATTGAAAAAAAAAATATAAAAGATCCTGGGATTGAAAGAGGCAAGGGGGTTTCAGCAATAGTTCTTTAAGTAATTGATTTTCAAATAAATAAATCTTAAAAAAGGGATGTGGCTATGAAAAGCAGAAGATGGGTATGGAAAGCAGCTATAGCGGCGCTTTTAGCATTTGTTCAGGGGGAGTCAAAGGTTTTAGCAGCCCCGGACATATGGGTTGCGCAGCGCGACTTTATCAAGTTTGGAAAAAAGGATGCCTATGAGTTAACAAAAAAAGAGTTTTTTCAAGAATTCTCCCAATTTGTGTTTGTGAAAAAGCGGGATGCTTTTTCTTCCTATGCAATTGAAGTTTTCGACTCACCCGAGTATTTGTTTCTGATCTCAATCGGGTCTTTTGGTGATCTCGACCGGTACGTGAAACAGAAAAAATCTTTTAAGGATTCTTTTCCATCCCAAAATTGGGAGTTGAAGCGATTAGCGCGTGCAAGCACGATCAACTTCTATTTTAGAAGCATTCAGAAGTTTCTGGCGGAGTGTTCCTGCATTCCGGATGGCAAGGAGAAGATGCTTTCGCTGCCCTATGTTCATTTGTATTGGATTGAAGTTACCCCGGGGCAGGAAAGCTCCTTTGAACAGCATCTTCAGACGATGGCTGCCTATCAGCTTAAAGAAGAATCCCCGACCTGCTGGCGCGTGTGGGGGGGATTTGCTGGAGGTGCGTTGCCCCAATATCTCATCGTTGTTTTCGCTGAGTCGGAAAAAAATGCAGACGATCGATCAGAACGGTTAGACTTTGTTTCAGGGGCGTATAAGCAGATTGTCCGCAAGCAAAAACAGTCAAAAGGGGTGTTCCGGGCAGATCTCACCTTCACCCCTTAAAAAAATTAGGAGGGTTTTTTACCGGATAATAACCCAATTTGTCTTTGGTGGATGTGATCGTCCCGTAACGGGGGATATCTAGTAAAGGCCAGGAAGGTTGCTGGGTATAGCTGCGGAATAAGTCCATGATCTGATGGGTGATGGTCCCGACCTTGCCGCTTCCGATCGGAGTATTGTTGATTGCAACAACGGGCATGATCTCCTTGTTGCTTGCAGTAATGAATGCTTCGTCGAGCTGACCGATTTCATCGAGAGCGATCGGTTCATTGCAGAGATGAAAATAGCCTTTGGTAATCTTTAAGACAACTTCGCGGGTGATCCCTGCAAGGACTTCTTCCGACGTGCATGTGTAGAGCTTTCCTTTTTTAACACCGAAAAAGTTGCTTGTTGTCGCTTCAAGGATCTCTCCTTGTGAGTTGATGTAGAGGGCTTCTTTGGCGTTTGCTTCACGCCCTTGCTGGAGGACGATAATAGCAGGGATATATTGGGTTGTTTTGCAGTGGGGTAAGCTGCGCATGAGGCGCGTTGTAACCACGTTGATCCCGTTTGTAAAAAATTCGGTGGGATAGCAGGTGAGGGGATTCGTAAAGACGATCACTGTTGCAGGCTTTTGGGGGGTGAACTGATCCTGACTGACGCCGCCGGTGGCGATGATCTTGATCCCCGTTTCAGCAAAGTTATTGAGTCTTAATACCTCTGCAATAATAGAGGAAATCTGTTCTAGAGTATAGGGAAGCTCGAGGCCTAGCTGTACTGAAGAATATTGCAGGCGGAGCAGATGATCCCAGAGATGAAAGGGTTTTCCGGCATAGGTTCGAAGATAGTCAAAAACACCGAAGCCGCGCAATATGCTCAAGTCGAGCACTGAGATTTTGGCGTCTGTTTCGTCGACGTAGGACCCATCGATAAAAAACATCCTGACCCTCCCCGTCACCTTCAAGATGGAGGCTTTAGTCTAGCAAAAAAACCATTTGCGTCAATAGCGTCTTCCAAAAGACAAAGCTACCCACTTCTTAAAAACGAGCAGCTTTCAAAAAATGGGTCAGTGATTAGTTCTTAGCAGAAGAAATAAAGTCTTTAACCGTTTCTGCATCACGCAAACCGACAAGCCTCCCAACTTCTTTTCCATCCTTAAATAAAATGAGGGTAGGAACAGAAGCAATCTGATAGCTACCCGCAGTCTTTTGAGCGTGATCGATGTCCAATTTGACAATCGTAGCATCTCCGTCCATGTCACTTGCTACCTGCTCTAATACAGGCGTCATCATGCGGCAAGGACCGCACCAGTCTGCATAAAAATCGACCAGGACCAACCCTTTGCTAATTTCCGTATGAAAAGAGTCTTCCGTTAATTTTTTAATGTTATCTGCCATAAGGCCTCCGTTTCCTGTTATTAGATATATAAAGGTGATTGCTCCCTTAATGGGACTCTTCTTTTTGAAGGTAAGGTCTTCTATGCAAATATCCTAATAGGATTTAACAATTTTTTCAGATCCTTTATGACAAAAGTCCTTCCTCTGGTTAAAGATCCTTTTGTGGATTTCAGCAACTACCTTTTGTTGCCTTTTTCTTCTTAGATACCTCTTTACTTAAGCAAAGATCTCCGAAGCGGCACACAGGTAGTTTATACTTTGATCTATAAATAGATCAACTAATTTAAGAAGAGGAAGAGCGTGTGTTTTTCTTATGCATGTTCGTTTGGTTTTTGTCTCAGGATACCAACGAAAAATATTTACAAAGAAAATTTTTGTGTCTGGGATTCACATCGATGTAGTTTTTTCCCCAGATTTGTGCTACTCGACCCAATGCAACACATTGCGGATAATCGACCAGCGGGGTTCGCTGGGCGCAGCGATCTCAGTTTTTCCTTTAATCCACAAGTCATGTTGTTTCGAGCCATATCCGGAAGTGTTCTTTAGCTCGAGCCACGTATTGAGGTAATATAAAAAGAGGGGGCTGTTGTTGCGGATGGCATATCCTAGCGTATCATATCCGAGCGCAGGATTTGGAAAGACTAGACGGTATCCGCGATGAATGAGCAGCCACGCAATTCCCTCTTGTTCTTCCCAAAGCAGACCGACTTCTTTGCCCATCGAGAGAAATTCATCGTACGATTCGAGCGAAATGATCTCTTTGCTGGGAAAAAGTTCTCGGGCAAGCGATTCGAAGGCAGAACCTTTTAAGACGGCGACCTTAGTGTGGCTGGATTCTTGAACCTTGTCTGTGTTCATGAACAACTTGCGAGCCTCTTCGCGGACGATGAAGACGATCCGAGGTTTGATATATTCCTGGGTGAAAATAAGCTGTTTTAAGCGCTGCTCGTTGATGGTGACAGCAGCCATTGCAATATCGTAAAGATTTTCATTTAGCTCTTCTGCAACTTTACTATAATTGAGGGGAACAAGTTCAAGATCTACTCCCAAATCATAGGCGAGTTCATAGGCAAAGGCGATATCGTATCCGACAATATTACCATCGACGTTTAAAAAGCAGAATGGCGGAACGCCTGTATTATAGCCAACTTTAAGAACTTTTGTTCGGAGGATACGCTCAAGGGCGTCTTGATTTTCAGAAGGAGGCGAGAAAGAATTGCTCGGTAGCGGATGAACTGTGATGGGGATGTTTGACGAGATCTTAAGTTCGTAGATGCTCTTGGTCTCATTGATGATCTTAGGGAGGGGATTGAATACAGAGATGCCTGCGAAGACAGCAATGACGGGAACTGCTGTAATGACTACGTTGCGGATGATTTTCGACCATTTTAGGACGATCATTTGACGGCATGACAAAGTAATAAAAAGGGACAAGGAAGCGATTTGCATCACCGAAAGCATTGATTGGAAGCCTGCAGTGAATGGGAGCGTTGTCAAGTAAATGTTTACGGCTTCAATGGGGAGGCCAAGTGAGTCAAGGATAAACGTTAAGCTGTTGATCCAGGATCCTAATCCAACCGCGCCTAAACTTGTTAAAAAAGTCGTTACAAAGAGCTCAATCTGTGACCCGAAAGAAAGGGGAAAGTTATAGAAAATGGCAATAAAGAACACGAAGACGGTAATAAATAAGGAACCAAGGGGAAGATTGAAAACAACAGACACAGTACCTTGGATCTGGCTTTGAGCTTTGTCATCTTTTGGATCTAAAAGCTGAGCCTCCTTTTTAAGAAGTTCGATGATATAGGGCAAGCAGACAATCACAACATTTGTGGTGCATGCAAGCAGGAGGATGGGAAGGAGCTGCTGGAGCCATTTATAGGAAGGGATGGAAGTTAGCATTTGGATCAAACGAGGAAAGATCCAAAAAACAATAATGGAAATTCCAACCACATACAGGATGACGTAAGTGCTGACTTGTTTGACTGTGGATAGTTGGACGGTTCCAACTTGATTCGCGATAATCAGGAAAGTGCCATAGGGAGTGATGCGGGCAATCCAAGCAGTGATGCGTGTGAGCGCATCGACCAGGTTTTCAAAGCAATACATTAAGGTTTGCTTCTCTTTGAGGTACATGAGGGCAATGCCGATTAATAAAGAGAAGATGACAATAGCAGGGATAATATTGTTTGAGAGGTCGTAAAAAATATTATCGGGAATTAACAGTTCGGCAAAATTTAGATGGGGAGTTTCGGTGGAGACGTATCCGCTGACCTGTGTTGATTCAGAACGGGGAAAAACATAGTTAATCAAATAGATAATACAAATATTGATCGACCAAGCAAGCCCGATAAAAAAGGTCCCTCGCTTCATGATCAGCTTGGCTTGATTCAGGCTTAGCTGCCCAACACCATGAATGATGGCAGCGATCAGATAGGGGATGGCAGTGACTTTAAGGAGCATGATATAGGCGGAAGCCCAGGTGTTAAAGACTTCGCAAAGATCGCCAAAGAAAAAACCACAGAGAACGCCTAAAGCAGTGGCAATTGCCATCTGAAGCGTTAATGACAGTTTGAATAAACCCATATCTAAATATTACCTGCCCTGAAATAGCTGTTGTCTCCACGCCTCGTATATCAATATGGAAACAGTATTTGATAGATTTAAGCAACGAGATTTTTTAGTCATTGGTAGGGTGTAAAACTTGTCTTGATATTTAGTGTGAAAAGCTTGAGGAAGGCCGGTCGTTTCCGATCCAAAAATAAGGAGAGAGTCTGACTCGTAGCTGGGTTCTGTATATAACTTTTCTGCATGGCTAGAAAAAAAATAAAGGGGCTTTTGTGACGACTCTAAATAACTATCGAGATCGTCAAGATAAGATACATTGACTTCTTCCCAATAATCAAGTCCTGCCCGTTTCAACATTCGATTTGATGTGCTGAAGCCTAAGGGCTTAACCAAAATTAATTCATTTCCAGTAACTGCGCAAGTGCGGGCGATATTGCCCGTGTTCTGAGGGATCTGAGGTTGGAAAAGGATGACTTTCATGAGGATTATGTGAACCCAGCTTGGTTAGGCTGGGTTTATGTGTCTTAAGACTGTTATGCAATCACTAACGAATTAGCGTGCGTGCGTTTCGGAATCAGCAACTTCAGAGGCTATCTTTGGAGTTCCTGTGATCGCAGCTTCCGCTTGATCAGGCTTAGGAGAATTTGCCTTAACAAGTTCGATTTCAAATGTTAACAGAGAGTTAGGGGGAAGATATCCGTTGGTTCCATAAGCCATATCGGGGTGGATATAGATGGTCCTTTTTTCCCCTTCTTTCATTCCGATCAAACCTGCTTTAAGTCCTGGAATAATCTCATCTAAAGAAAGCACCTCATCTTCTTTAGAGGATCCGAAGATAGAACCGTCTAAAAATTTGCCCGTGTAGTGGATAAGCGGAGAGAAGTGGCTTTCTATCACAGAGCCCTCTCCTTCTTTTTCGACTTTATACTGAACTTTGCCTTCGGCTACAGAGATGACGTTCTTTTGTTTAGAATTCGAAGAAAGGAATTCTTGAGCTTTTTTCAGGTTTTTCTCAGATTGTTCCTTGAAGAGGTTCTCTTGAACTGCTGTAATGGCTTGAATGCACTCAACCTCAGACATGGGAGATTCTTTTCCGGAAGCAGCATCTTCCAGCCCTTTGATCACTTGTCCAATGTCGAATTGTACACCAGTTGTTTCGATGTTCTTGCTAATTAGATGGCCAAATGCTTCTGAAATTTTTGAAATATCTAATTGCTTAGATGGAGTAGCTGCTTGCTGTTCATTGGCCTTTTCTTCGCTGGAAATAGGGGAGCTTGCGCTTACTAATAGGGATACTGAACTTAGAATGAAAAAATGGTTGATCATGACTGCGAACCTCGCTTTTGATAAGTGAATTTAGTTGATCGAATGATTATATCCAACTGATTTCAGTGGTCTCTGCCTTAAGTTTGAGCTCGTTGAGTTGTTTCGGATGGACTTCCGAAGGGCATTGCATCATTAGATCGCTTGCTTTTTGCGTTTTTGGAAATGCGATGACGTCCCGGATATTTTCTGTTTTGGAAAGGACCATGACAATCCTGTCGAGACCGAATGCAAATCCGAGGTGAGGGGGCGTCCCATATTCAAGAGCTTCGACAAAAAAGCCAAATTTTTCTTGGATGTCCACGGGGCTTAATTGGAGAACTTTAAAGATTTTTTCCTGGAAATCGCTCTGGTGGATCCTTTGAGATCCTCCACCGATTTCATAACCGTTTAAAACCAGATCATAAGCCAACGCTCTGACTTTTAATGGTTCTTGTTCGAGAAGATGGAGGTCTTCAAGGTTAGGTGAGGTGAATGGGTGGTGTTCACTTTCGAAACGGTTTTCATCGGGATTCCATCGAAGCAGTGGAAAATCGGTCACCCACAAAAACTCTAAAGCATTAGGGTCGATTAATTGACGGTCTTTAGCAATTTTGCGCCGCAGATGGTCCATGGCTTGGTTGACCCGGTCTTCGCTTGCAGCCCCGATAAAGATGAGATCTCCATTTTCAATGTTCAAACGCTCGTTCAGTTCAACTTGAAGTTCTTTTGTGAAAAATTTGACGGTATTTGAAACGAGCTCCCCTTCCTGCTTTTTCATCCAGGCTAGCCCATTGAGGCCAAACTTTCCAACGAACTGGGCGTACCCTTCGATTTCCTTCCTTGAAATGTCAGCTCCTCCTTTGACGCAGAGAGCTTTGATAATTCCATTAGAGGAAAGCTGTTCAAGAAAAACACTAAAGGTTGAGCGTGAAGCGATGTCATCGATTCGGACAAGAGGCATGCCGAAGCGCAAGTCGGGGCGGTCGGTTCCGTACATCTCTAAGCAGTCGCGGTATTGCATTTTGCGGAAAGGAAGGGAAACGGATACCTCATTGCACTCTTTGAAAATTCTAGAGACTAGGCCTTCGAGTATTTGCATGAGATCTTCCGGTATCCCGAAGCTCATTTCCAAGTCGATTTGGGTGAATTCTGGTTGTCTATCTGCGCGGAGATCTTCATCGCGAAAGCATTGGGCAATTTGGAAATAACGGTCCATTCCCGAAATCATTAAAAGCTGTTTGAAGATCTGAGGCGATTGGGGCAAAGCGTAAAAGTTGCCTGGATAGACTCTTGAAGGAACGAGGTAATCCCTGGCTCCTTCAGGAGTCGATTTTGCCAAAATGGGAGTAGAAACTTCAACGAAACCATTATCGTTCATATAATTGCGTGTGCAGAGCATGGTCTTGTGACGCAGAATAAGCTTTTGCGCGACATTGCCCCTTCTGATATCCAGATAGCGATATTTCAAACGGAGCTCTTCGTTAACATCGGTTTCTTCATCGCAAATGGAAAATGGAGGAGTTTTTGCAGGAGAAAGGATCGATAATTCTTCGACTTGGACTTCGATCTGGCCAGTTGGAAGTTTTGGATTCGCCATCCCTTCTGCTCGGGAAGCGACTAATCCTTTGATGGAGATCACCCATTCGCTTCTTAGGCGGGAGGCGTTGTCAAACATAGCAACTGTGATTTTTTTTGGATCAAAGAGGAGCTGTGTTAGTCCGAACCGGTCGCGTAAATCAATGAAGATGAGCCCTCCGTGGTCTCTTCTTCGGTGGACCCAACCGGATAATGTGACTTGTTTGCCGATTGCCTCTTTCGTCAAGGCCCCGCAAGTATGGGTTCTTCTATAGTCAAACATGTATTATCCTTTTAATTCTCTAAGTTTAGCTGCAAGACTATCCAAAGAAACGTCGATACTCTGGCGGGTGGCCATTTTTTTAAGTTTACCTGTCTTTTGCGTTAATTCATCATCGCCTATAACAAGGCAGTAGTCTGCTTGAAGCTGGTTGGCAAGTTGGAGGCCGTGCTGCACTTTTTTTCCAGATAGGTCAATCTCGGTGCTGATGTTTTCATGGCGCAGTGCGCACGCAAGTGCAAAAGACCATGATAGACTTGCTTCGCCAAGTGGAATAATGAACAGTGTCGGATGGGGCGGTTGGGGGAATTCTGCCTTTTGCTTGATCATGGTTTGAAGGATCCTCTCCAATCCTGTTCCAAATCCGACAGAAGGTAGGTTTGGGCCGCCGATTGATTCCGTCAGGGTATCATACCTTCCGCCGCCGCCAAGCGAATTTTGAGCGCCTAATTTTTCCGAAGTAATCTCAAACACTGTATTATTATAGTAATCAAGTCCTCTTACGAGCTTCGGATTAACAGAATAGGAGAGGTTGAGCCCATCGAGCAATTTCAGGACCCGATCAAAATGCTGTTTGGCATCAGATGTTAGGTAGTTCAGGATCGTAGGAGCTTCTTCTAATAGGTTCTGGTCATTCGGGTCTTTAGAGTCTAGAATTCTCAAAATGTTTTTTGAAAAACGGGACTTGCTTTCAGGGGAAAGTTGATCAAATTTAGGTTTTAAGAAAGAGGTCAGGGCCTCCTTATAGGAGGTCCTGGACATAGAATCCCCTACAGAATTGATCTGCACGCTAAGATTTTTCAAACCTAAACGTCTGTAGATTTCACAGGCCATGTCGATCAATTCTACATCTTGCTCAACTTTGCCAATCCCTAAAGCTTCAGCGCCAAACTGGTGATGCTGCCGGTATCTCCCCGCCTGCTGCCGTTCGTAGCGAAACATAGGGCCAATATAAAAATATTTATGCATGCCAGGATGTTGATCGAGTCGATTTTCGATAAATGAGCGTATTGCAGAAGCTGTTCCTTCAGGACGCAGGGTTATCGAGCGTTCGGCTCGGTCTAGAAAAGTGTACATCTCTTTAGAAACGATGTCTGAGCTTTCACCCACCCCGCGTACGAATAGTTCCGTTTTCTCAAAAATAGGAGTGCGGATTTCACGATATCCATAATCAGTTGCTGTTTGGCGAAGGATCGATTCCAAATAACTCCACCGATGGGATTCGCGCCACTTATTTTCTTCTTTAGGTTCAAAGGGAATGATATCAAAAACCCCTTTAGGAGCACTGTATTCCATGAGCAGTCTAAACCTCAATCAATGACTAAAGAGACTATAAAGTCTCGCCGCAAAACAGTAAAGTCTCTTATTGTAATCAGCTTGCAAGTTTAAATCCTGAAGCGAATAAAAATCAAAACGCCGACTAGAGATTTAGATCTTTATTCAGAGCCTTTGTCTAGATCGATAGAATCGGGAGGCTCTTTGTAGTCAGCGCTGGCAAGGATATCTGTTAGGCTATCTAGCCAATTGATCAACGTTGCTTTTTGTGGCGAATTAGTGCACTCCTCATGAAGATGTTGGAGGATTTCCATGAATGGAAAGGGGATCCAGCTTTTTCCGGCATACTCGGTGAAATAGTACCCTAATGTGTGGTCTTCATCGGGTGGGTAGTGATACATCTCGTCGATAAATAGTTTTAATTTGCTCAGGTTGCTAGGAGAGGGATCGGAGGTTGCTAGGACGGAGTTGCAATCATCGAGGAGGTTATGCCATAATCCAGACAATTGCTGTGTGTATTCAGGGCTGTGGCTTTGATCGTCCTGACTGAGTATTTGCAATAGTTTTTTAAAGGCAGCGACATCTTCGAGCATCTGGTGTTGGTCGAAAAACAGCAGAGGCGATCTGTCCTTACTAAAAAATATTTTTAAAAATCTCTTTAAAAAAGAGACTAGAGAGCCAAAGACAAGAGGTTTGGTCGTTAAAGGAGGGAGCCCTACATAGGTTTCTTCTTTTCCTTTTTTGTCTTTTTCAATAGGGCTGACCCGAATCTCTTCATAAGGAGCTGGATCACGACGATGGACGAATTTTTGGAAATCGTTCATTTGGAAAGCGGTTTTTGAGGCTTAAAAAGAGTGTAAAATTTCTTTAATGCCTGAAGTACAATATTAAATCAAGTTGTTGTCGGTGTATTCATTGCGCGATTCGTTAGGTTTGGGCAGAAAGTGATTGACTTAAGGCCAGTTTCTCTTTAATTTTTCTACGTTTTGAAAATTTATAAGCGGAAGGAGTGCTCCGTGAATGTATTCGATTTTTTAAAGCCAGCCCCCCACGTCCCAGAAATTCAGGATCGTGATGTTGTTAAAGAGCGCTACAAATACTGGCGCTTCCGGATTTTTTATGGGATGTACATCGGATACATTTTCTACTACTTTACGCGGAAAAGTTTTACCTTTGCAATGCCCGTTCTTATGCAGGACTTAGGGCTCCAGATCAGCGATCTGGGTATTTTGAGCAGTATTTTATCGATCACATATGGGATGAGTAAGTTTCTAAGCGGGGTTCTTGCCGATCGTTCGAACCCTCGGTTTTTTATGGCAATCGGTCTTATTCTCACAGGTCTATTAAATATTTTATTCGGAATGTGCTCTTCGATTATCTTCTTCGGAGTTTTTTGGGGATTAAATGGATGGTTTCAAGGATGGGGTTGGCCTCCATGCGCTCGACTTCTCACTCATTGGTATTCTCAAAAAGAGCGGGGAACTTGGTGGGGCTTTTGGAACACCTCCCACAGCGTAGGCGGTGCGTTGATTCCACTAATGGCCGGTTTTTTTGCCCAGTATATGGGATGGCGGTTTGCGATGTATGTACCTGGTGTACTTTGTATTGCTGTCGGCTTGTTTTTGATCAACCGATTGCGCGATACTCCTCAGTCCTTGGGTTTGCCCCCTATTGAAAAATATAAAGATGATTATCCCACTGCAAAACAAGAGGAAGAGCAGGAGTTGTCCGTTAAAGAAATTCTTTTTGAGCATGTGCTGAGTAATAAATACATCTGGATCTTGGCGGTATCCTATTTTTTTGTGTACATCATCCGGCAGGCGGTTAATGACTTTGGTGCCCTGTATTTGATG
This sequence comes from uncultured bacterium, assembly GCA_964580785.1. Taxonomy (GTDB): domain Bacteria; phylum Chlamydiota; class Chlamydiia; order Chlamydiales; family Rhabdochlamydiaceae; genus Acherontichlamydia. The sequence goes on along the minus strand of CAZOKX010000005.1, from coordinate 36,571 downwards.
AAGACGAAAGGGTATTCTCTTATCAAGGCAAACGCGAGCGTCCTTTGGTTTGAAGCAGGTGGAATTTGCGGAAGCCTTGCTGCCGGATGGGCCTCCGACCGGATTTTCAAGGGCCGACGAGGCCCAATCAATGTTCTTTTTAGTGCCGGCGTTATTTTTGCTATAGCAGGACTTTACCTAGTCCCGCAGGGGATGATCCTCCTCGATTATTTAATGATGTTTGTCATTGGGTTCCTCATTTTTGGCCCGCAAATGCTTATTGGAATGGCTGCGGCTGAACTATCGCATAAAAAAGCTGCAGGGACTTCTACCGGGTTTACTGGTTGGGTGGCCTATTTAGGCGCTGCAACCGCAGGCTATCCGATCAGTAAAGTTGCAGAGGTTTGGGGATGGTATGGGTTCTTTCTTGCATTAGGCGCCTGCGGAGTTATTGCTGTTCTTTTACTACTCCCTTTGTGGCGTATCAAAACGAACCCCAAATATACCGAGGAACCACCTGTTATTAAAACAGAAGATCCTTCCAAAGTCGTCAAGACTTAAACCTAACGGGTGCTGTTTCTGCTTTGAATCTTTGAGAAGCAAGAGTTGCTCTTGAAAAATATCTGGATAAAACATCACTTTATCCGGTAAGATGGGTGTAGTTTATCTTTTAGCGGCAACCGTTTTATGGCCTGGATTTCCCTACACAATCATTCTCAATTTTCAATTTTAGATTCCTCCGCATCTGTTGAAGCTTTAGCGGAAAGGGCTGTATCGTTTGGAATGCCGTCGATCGCTCTCACAGACTCTGGAAACATGTTCGGCGCCGTTGATTTTTATAAGGCGTGCAAGGTAAAAAAAATCAAGCCAATTATTGGCTGCGAACTCAACGTTGCCCCTTTTTCCCGTTTAGAAAAAAAACGGATTCCTGGGCTGTTTTCCGGATACCCGATCGTTCTTTTAGCAAAGAACCATCAGGGATACAAAAATTTATGCAAGCTAACATCTCTTGCCTATCTCGAAGGGTTTTATTACACTCCGCGCATCGATAAAGAGCTGTTAAAAGGGACTGTTGATGGCCTTATCTGTCTTTCTGGATCTTACTATTCAAGCATTTCCCAACAGATTCTCTTGGACAAAGAGGAAGAGTTGGTTGCTGAGGTCGAGTGGTTTTACTCCCTTTTCGGGGAGGACTACTATTTTGAGCTTTTGCGTCATGAAATGCATCCTGATGACATTCGCAAGGATGAAATGGACCAAGAGAGTTGGCTGTACCAGCGCCATCTAGATTATATTTCAGGGCAAAAAAAGATCAATTCCAAGTTGATTGAGCTGTCTAAGAGGTATGGGATAAAATGTGTTGCTGCCAATGATACAAAATATCTTGACCGAGATGATTGGAGGGCTCACGAAGTTCTCATGAATATCCAGTCCGGAGAACCTTGCGAGATTTGGGAAAAAGACTCATTTGGAAATCCCAAAGTGAGAGTGCGTAATCCTAAAAGGGAAGTAACGTTAACCCATGAGCTCTATTTTAAATCTCCCGAGCAGATGCAATCACTATTTGCTGACATTCCAGAAGCAGTTCATAACACATCTGAAATTGCTCAAAAGTGCCGATTTGAGTTCGATCTTAAGTCGAAGTATTATCCTGTGTTTGTTCCCCCAGCCTTGGAAAGCACCACGTTTACTAAAGAAGAAAGGCAGGCTGCTGCAGAGGCCTTTTTAAGGCAATTATGCGAAGAAGGAATACCTCAGCGCTACACGCCTGAGAGGTTATTAAAAGTTCAGGAAAAATATCCAGAAAAAGATCCTCTAGAGGTTATTAGGGAACGATTGGACTATGAACTCAGCGTGATTTTGCCTAAGGCTATGGGAGACTATCTTTTGATCGTGTGGGATTTTATCGCTTGGGCGAAACGCAATGGGATTCCAATGGGCCCAGGAAGGGGGTCAGGCGCTGGCTCGATAGTCCTATACTTGATTGGGATAACCGATATTGAGCCGCTTCGATTTCACCTATTTTTCGAACGCTTCATCAACCCTGAACGGATTTCTTATCCCGACATCGACGTTGATATCTGCATGGACCGTCGGTCTGAGGTAATCGACTATACGCTGGGAAGATACGGTAAAGATAAAATTGCCCAAATCATCACATTTGGTACGATGAAGGCAAAAATGGCCATCAAGGATGTCGGTCGTGTATTAAGCATCCCTTTGGCAAGAGTGAACGAAATTGCCAAGTTGGTGCCTGAAGATCCGATGATGACTTTGGACAAGGCTTTAGAAATAGACCCCGAACTGAAAAATCTATCCACTTCAGATCCTGAAGTTCAGAGGTTAATTGGCCTAGCCAAAAAGCTGGAAGGGTCTGTGCGTAACACAGGGATCCATGCGGCGGGTATGATTATCTGCGAAGACTCGATTATCGAACATATTCCTGTTTGCAACGCAAAAGATTCTGATATGGCAGTGACCCAGTTTTCCATGAAACCGGTCGAAGCTGTCGGGATGCTGAAAATCGACTTTTTAGGTTTAAAGACCTTAACATCGATTCAGCACGCTGTCGACGCCATCTTGCAAAGAAATGGGAAGAAGATCGATTGGGTAAACTTGCCGCTCGATGATCAACCGACGTTTAATTTGCTGAACCAGGGCAAAACAATGGGGATCTTCCAACTTGAATCTCCTGGAATGCAAGATTTAGCAAAACAACTTCATATTGATAAGTTTGAAGAAATTATCGCAGTCGGCGCCCTTTACCGCCCAGGTCCGATGGAGATGATCCCCTCTTTTATCAACCGCAAGCATGGAAGGGAACCAATTGAAATCGACCATCCGCTTATGGAAGACATTCTCCTTGAAACTTACGGAATCATGGTGTACCAAGAGCAGGTCATGCAAATTGCAAGCCGCCTTGCTGGGTATACATTAGGCGAAGGGGATGTTCTTCGACGAGCCATGGGGAAAAAAGACCATTACGAAATGTCCCGCCAAAGAGAAAAATTTCGTTTAGGAGCTTTGAATAATGGGATCGATGAACAAACGTCGATGCGCATTTTTGACAAAGTAGAAAAGTTTGCCTCTTATGGATTTAATAAGTCGCATGCTGCGGCATACGGCTATTTGAGTTATGTCACTGCCTATTTCAAAGCCAATTATCCTTCAGAGTGGATGGCTGCTTTAATGACATCGGATCGCGATGATCTTTCTAAAGTAACGAAAGTGATCCGCGAATGCCAGTTGATGGGAATTGCTATTTTACCTCCTGATGTCAATGAATCGGGGACAACCTTTGTTCCCACTGACCGGGGGATCCGTTTTGCTATGTCTGGGATCAAAGGGGTTGGCGAAGGTGTCGTTGAGGCGATCCTTGAAGAGAGGGCTAAAAGCGGTCCATTTGCTTCCCTTTATGATTTTGTTCGGCGTATCGATACTCGGAAAGTCGGCAAAAAGGTCATTGAGAATCTGATCGAGGCTGGTTGTTTTGATTATACAAGCTGGAGCCGCTCCGCCTTGTTGACTAGTGTTGATCCGATATTTGATGCTGCAGCCAAAGAGCAAAAAGATGCGGCAAAAGGGATTATGAATTTATTTTCTTTAATTGATAATCATGAGGAGCGAAGCTTTCGGACCCCTCCCGAGATCAAAGAGCATGCTTCAAAGCAGAAAACTTTAAAGCGGGAATATGAACTGCTTGGTTTTTACCTTAATGGGCATCCTCTTGACGATTACCGTTCCAGTTTACAACGGCTCTCCTGCGTCCCATTAAAAGAGCTTGAAAACCTGCCGGCCGGCTCTGTTAGTCGGATAGCATTTATCATCGAGGCACTTTCTGTGAAGATTTCGGCGAAGAGTCAAAGAAAATTTGCTATTTTGGCCATCAGTGATGGGATCGATCGCTTTGAGCTTCCTATTTGGCCCGATCTATATGAAGAAAAAGCCCTGCTCCTTCTCGAAAATCAGCTGTTATATGCAGTCGTTCAGCTAGAGAGGCAAGACGGGGAATTGAAGCTGCAATGTCGTTGGCTTGATGATCTCACAAAAGTGGATGAAGCGATGATTTGCGTTTGCGATGAAGCTTTTGATCGGGCCAAGAATCAGGCGCGGATGTCTCAGCTGCGAGAAAAACGAAGTGAACCGAAGTTGAAAAATGGGCAGGCTGAAAAACCTAAAGAGTCAAAGAGACAAGGGCCTCTTAAGCTGACTATCAAATTAAATATCGATCAGCTTAGGATGAGCCACATCCTCTCATTAAAAAAAGCTTTTCGTTCCTATCCCGGAAAAACTCCAATTCATCTTCTTTTTATGGCAAAGACCGAAACAATTAGATCGGTTCACGTCGATGCAAGCTGGGGGGTTGAGCACCGCACAGAGCTCGAAGAAAAGATCCGTCGCGTTCAGTCGCTAGAAGTTCTGCAGTGGGATTACTGAAGTGCGCTCATTTATAATCAGATATCTCAGGATGAGGGTGCTTCGGATTGATGCCCCAATGCTTGAAATTTTTTCCAAGCGAAAGGTAAAACTTTCAGCTGGAATGAAAGGAACGTTTTTGGTTTTTTCTTCGGAAAAATTCAGTCTCATTGGTGTTTTGGAATTCCCTCTATTGACAAAATGGATCGAAAGAGGGAGAATTTTTTTCGCTCTATTAAGGCGGGTTCCTGATCCCCTGTGTACAAATTGCTGAAGGCAAAAAAGGATTGATAATGTTAAAAAAAATATTTCCTTCTCTCTGTTTGGTGTCGTTGTGCTTGACCGGGCTCCCCCTTCATGCAGCTTATACGATCAAGAATGGAAAATTAATGAACTCCAATGATGTTGCAACGATGTCTGTCCAGGAGCATTACAGTGCGGCAATGGATGCGTATCAGGGAAAAGATTGGTGTGCTGTTATCCGACAGGCAAACATTGTAATCAAAAATTTTCCTGCGACTCCTTTTGCTCAGGATGCTCTGTATTTGTTAGGAGTTGGTTACTTTCAGGAGCGCGAATACGAATTGGCAAATCAAAATCTGACCTCCTATTTAAAAAAGCAAACGACCCCCAAGTATTTTGAAGAAGCGATACAATATAAGTTTAAGATTGCTGAGAAGTTCCACGGTGGAGCTAAGAAGCATATGCTTGGTTGGGAAAGCATGCCGAAGTGGGTTCCTGCGCGCGATGAAGCGATTGCGATTTATGATGAGGTGATCACTGCCCTTCCTCATCACGAGCTTGCGGCCCAAGCTCTTTTCGGCAAAGCGCAACTCCTATTAAAAGATGAAGAGTATAAATCGAGTGTTGAAACGTATCAAACATTGATTCGGAGGTTTCCGAAACACCCCCTAGCAGTAGAAAGCTACATCGGAGTTGGCCAAGTCTATTTGATGCAGTCCCAAGACCAATATCCCGATCAAGACTATCTTGACTTAGCTGAGATCAACTGCCGAAAATTTCGGCAAGACTTTCCTGGAGAGGAAAAACTCAATGTTGCTGAAGCAATGCTCTTTGAGATGAAAGAAATTTATGCAGGCCACCTCTACGAGATCGGCAGGTTTTACGAGAGGACGGGAAAGCCTCGAGCTTCTTACATCTATTATACGCGCATCATTGCAAAATATCCGGATACAAAAGTCTCTCAGTTAGCAAATCGACGGGTCCACAAACTGAATTATAAGCCAGATGGCCACAACCCTCAAAAAAATCTTCAGGAAACAATTCAAAAACAATCTTCAACAATGCCGTTAGAGCAACCGACTTCTCAACCGCTAGAAGAAAGGAAGACGCCTTCTTTATTGGATTTGCAAGTCACAGGTCAACTTGTCCAGTCTGAAGAAGGGGCTATGCAAGAAGCGAGCACAACGGATAAGCAGTGAGATTTTTCTTTTATGCAATTCCACTTCTACTCTTAATGGTTGGTTGTGGTTATCGCTTTCAAGATGAAAAGCTTTCTGAAGGCCCTGTAACTATCACCGTTCCCTACATCAGGGGTGATATTGAAGGGCAATTAAATACAGAGCTTGCCCGTATCCTTTCCAGCGACCCTCATTTCGAATTGCGTCAAAATGGAGGAAAGGTCACTTTAGAAGTGGCTGTCATTAATGATGGAAATGAAAGGATCGGATATCGCTATGATCGAAACCCTTCATCAGGCAAACGACGACAAAATATTATTGCAACAGAAAGCCGAAGGAACTTAACTGTTGAAGTCAAGTTAATCGATTCCTACACACACGAAACGATCATTGGCCCGGTGCAGGTTAAAGCGCGCGCCGATTATGACTATGTCGACTCCAATTCTGTTCGAGATCTGACCTTTACTAACTCTGGTGGCGCCGCGCAAACCGTCATCGATTTTTCTTTAGGGCAGCTTGATGCTATTGAAGGTGCTCATGACGATGCAGCCATTCCCATCTATCGGCAACTAGCTCACAAAATTGTTGATGGAATTGTCAGTCAAGGGTGGTAGAATAAACCGACGAATTCTTAATTTAGTGACAGCCTTTTAATGGTTCTTCCCAATTGCCGAGATGATTGCTTCGGTGTCTTGAACTTCTGTTAGGAAGTGTTGAAGGATTTTGAGAATATATTTAGGAGTGTTATAAACGCCGCTTGTTCGATAGACGATTTCAAGCCTTGGCTTGCTTCCTTGGAGGAGGGCAATGAGAGTCGTAGTCGTTGGGTTGTCATCAATGAGCTGAGGGACGATCCAAATAGCGAACTGATCATTGAACAGGGTCACCTTATCAGGTGTTTCAATGATGTGAAAATACAAGGTGAGGTTAGCCTCATTGATCGAGTGCTCTAGATCAGCGCTATTCAATAACCCCATCTCATGGAGTAGGCGGAGGTCAACATGTATGACCCCATCGGGTATCCATTTCTGTAAATTCTGACTAAATTCCTGATATGAATCTTCCAAAATAACTGGGTTGATCATCGGTATCTAAGCCTCCCTTAAGGGCACCCCTACACTGTTTAGTTTAATATTTAATTGACCCCTCTGTCAAGGGTATATACTAAAATCTTTACGTTGATAGCTTTATCTCTTTTTTTTAAATTGAAGAGAGGGTATTTTCTACGGACCCATTAGGAAAGTGTTCGATGATTGCCTGTTTTAGGACTAGCTTGAACTTTGAGGCTTTCCTTTTGCCTGAAAATGAATAAAAGAGCGTAATTCACTTAATAATTGATTATTAATATGTTAAAATTAATTGCTCGATGGTCTTTTCTTAGGGGATGTCCCTTTATTTTTATTGCTATCTTTACCCTTGCCAGTCCCCGGATGCATGGTGCTCTAAAAGTTGATATATCGGCGAAGGCCGCTATTCTGATCAATGAGGAAACTGGCGCTGTCCTATATGAAAAAAATGCCTATACTCCGCTCTATCCGGCCAGTATTACTAAAGTCATCACGGCTCTCTATTCTTTAGAAAAGAAGGGGGATGCTTTAGACGAAGAGGTCATTGCTTCCCATGATGCCGTTGCCGCTGTCCATCCTTATATTCGAAGATCCCAACAAAAGGAGCATCCGCCCTACAGGCTAGAGTTTGGGGGATCTCACATCGGCCTTAAAGCGGGAGAGATATTGACCCTCAGGACATTGCTTTATGGGCTTATGCTATCATCTGGAAATGATGCGGCGAATGTGATCGCCCAGTATGTATCAGGATCAATTCCCCAGTTTATGAACGAGGTCAATGCATTTGTTAGAGAAAAGGGATGCAAGGACACGATTTTTTTTACACCTCATGGGTTGCCTCATCCTGACCACAAAACAACCGCTTATGATATGGCAAAATTGACGCGTATTGCTCTCCAATACCCTGTTTTTCGAGATATGGTGAAAACGGTCAAATTTATCCGCCCTCAAACAAATAAGCAGCAAGAGTCGGAGTTTCATCAGCATAATGCACTTCTGAAGCCAGGAAAGTTCTATTATCCAAAGGCAACGGGGGTAAAAACAGGATATACGACGGTAGGGGGTTATAGCCTTGTCGCATCAGCACAAGACGAGAATCGGAAACTAATCGCCGTCCTTTTAGGGTATGAGCAGCTTCAGCAACGATATAAAGATGCTACCGTCCTTTTTGAGGCTGCCTTTAATGAGCCAAAAGTAGCACGAACCCTTTTTTCTAAGGAGTTCGACCTATTTTCTTGCCCAATCAAAGGGGGCAAAAGATCTTTACAGGCTGCTATTCCTACTGACTTGGTCTTATCCTATTATCCCTCCGAAGAACCGGAGTTTACAACAAGCATTGAATGGAATGCTTTGGACCTACCTATCGAACCAGGAAAGTTGGTGGGCCAGATCCGTGTAGCCGTCGCATCTCGTGGCAAAACCCTTCTTCAAATCCCTTTATTTTCGACACAGCTTATTGAAGCAACATTCAGCTACCGTCTAGAGCTTGCTTGGCTCGAATGGAAAAAAGCCTTGAGACAAAAAACGGGAATGTTGATGGGGGCTACGGGTATTGCCTTGATTACGTTAGCATTTTACCTTTTTTGCCCTTACCGGAAGGAAAAAAGCTCTAGAACTTCTGTCTAAAGAAGCTGAAGCCTATCGAAAAAGGTGAGGAATTGTTGTAAAGAGAGCTCTTCCGGCCTAGCTTCGGGTGAAATGCCCATATCGGCCAGTGCATGTTCTATTGCAGATCCAGGAAAAAGGTCTTTAAGAGAAGACCGGAGCATTTTTCTTTTTTTCTGGAATGCTGTGCGCGTGAGAGTAAAAAAAGCTTTCTGTTCATTGGGGCGGAGAGGCGGTTGTAACCTACAATGAACGACAGCAGACTGGACTTTAGGACGAGGATAGAAGCAGGCTGGCTCCACAGTAAAGCAGTAGGTGGGATGACTATAAAAAGCGGCAAACACCGTAAAACTGCCGTAATCAGCAGATCGAGGCGAGGCTGTCATCCGCTTGGCAAACTCTTTTTGTACCATGATGGTAACCGATTCAATTCTGTCGTATAGGGGTAGCAATTTTGCCAGGATAGGTGTTGTGATATGATAGGGCAAGTTGGCAACAACTTTTATCTTTTTAGGTGCTTTTTTTAAAAAATTTTCTAAAGGAAATTTAAGAAAATCTTGCTCAAAGATATTTAGGTGACGGCCTTTGGTCTGCAGCCGTTTTAAAGCGGAAGAAAAATGGGGGTCAATCTCGATTGCAGTAACATAAGCCCCAAAGTCAAGGAGAAACTCGGTCAAAGCGCCAGGTCCTGGCCCAATTTCAATCACATGATCTTCTGGATGGATGTTTGCGGCTTTAATGATCTTTCGGAGTATATTGCCATCGACCAGAAAGTTCTGTGAAAGACCTTTTTTTGCATCAATACCAAGCTCCTTTAAAAAGAGTCGCAGCTCGGAGGAACGGTAGGGCTTCATCGGAGGGCAAAAGGTTGGAAGTCAGAAGGAAGAAGCTCCATTATATGTTTCTCATCATACCCTAAGCGCTCTCTCAATTTTGCAATGTATTGAACGTTTTCCTTGGCGGCAGCTTGCTGCAAGAGCTCCTCTTTAATCTGGTCGGACATTTTCTGAAATGGTGGAGTCTCTTTTTTGGAGTGATTTTTGAGATAGAAAATCCGATAAACAGTCGATTGATCAGAACGGCTTATTTGAGCGATAGGGGGGCTGAATGTTCCTGGTAGAAGCGTTTTTAACACTTCTTTATGCGATTGAGCAATGCTTTTTTCGTCAGCTTTAAGATCAGGGGATAGGTTAATTGTGACAGGGCTTTCTTCTGTAGAACCCGCCTTAATCCGCTCTGAGACAGCGGCTAAGTCTATATGAGCAGAATGCAAGAGGTCTGATGCTTTTCTTGCTAATAGTTCGCTCATGCTTTGGTTCGTAGAGCGGAGGGATAGGACTTGGTAATCCCATTCTTCTAAAGAAGGGTTTTTTTCACAGTATTGTTTGTAAGCTTCTTTGATATCTTGCGGATTAACCCTATTCAGAGCCTTCGAGTTGACCCGATACCACATAATTCTTTGAACAACCATCTCCGCAAAGACCATTTTTCGGGCTTCTTCATAGGTCATCCCAATTTGATCAAGAGTTTGAATGATGGTGGGACCAAAACGGTCGAGCATTTCTTCTCTAACTTCGGCATCAGAGACCTTAAGCTCTAAGTGTTCTGCATCAGCCTGCATCAATTCCTGATCGATGATTTGAGCGAGGGTGTCTCTCCATTGGCTGGAATAGTATTGGAAGCGCGCAGCTTTCGACTGAGTGTATTGGGGATAATAGCGTTGCAGAAAAAGGTCCATTTTTTTCATCACATCAATCACTGAAATTGTCTTGCCGTTTACTTTAGCTAAAATACGGTTGTAGACGATGAGCTCTTGAGCTTCTTCTTGAGTCATCATTCCTGAAAGCGCGTTTTGAGCGTTTGTTGAAAGGGTTACACAGACGGAGGAGATGAAAAAAAGAAACAGGGCGATTTTCATATTAGGCCGAGAGAGTTAGATTGATAATAGAGAGAATTGCAAAACTCCAATTTGGCCTCCCAAGTGAGTTCTGCAACTCCTTCAATAAAAAAACTTAGCTAGTTATAACAGACTTGGGGATTAATCGGAATACCGCACCGAAGAATCCGTCCATTGCGTCTGTTTCAGGGAAAGTTTGCAGAGGGGGGGCCATTAATTTCAAAGGGAACTCTCTTTGAAAATATGCGGTTTGTTCTTCATTTTCCTGGGGAAGAACGCTGCACGTAGCATAGACGATATGCCCCCCTGGTTTTAAGAAAGCAAGCGCTTCTTTAAAAATTTCTTTCTGAAGGGCCGTTAGACGTTGAACCATTTCTGGATCGAATTTCCATTTCATGTCGGGATTTCGCCTGAGGGTGCCAGTTCCTGAACAAGGCGCATCAACCAAGACCCAATCCATCGAATGGAGAAGCAGGTTTTTGTGAAAAGCATCGGGAAGTAGGGTTTGGGCATTTTGAATGCCTGCTCGCTTCAGTCTTTTTTTTGCTTCTTGCAGCGCAAATGGGCGGATATCATGTAAGTAAATTTGCCCCCGTCCTTGCATTTTGTGAGCAAACGCAAGAGTTTTACCGCCAGAACCGGCGCAGTAGTCTAAAACGTGATCAGTCGGGTTGGGTGCAATGAGGTTCGCAATGAGCTGACTCGCTTCATCTTGAACTTCAAAGAAGCCCTCTTTAAACTCAGAAAGGGCAAAAAAATTTTCTTTCTTTTTAAAATTGATCCCTAAAGGGGAATGTAAGCAAGGGGTGACATCAAAACGCCCACTCCATCTTTCCAATAAAGCGTCACGAGTGGTTTTTGCAGGGTTGATCCGAACGGTTATTGGAGCAGTTTCATTGCTAGCAGAACAAAATTTCCAAGCTTTTTCCTTACCTAAGCTTTCCTCCAGCAAATGAAACAACGGCTTGGGGAAACTGGCGCGGATATGTGAGGCTATTTTAGTGTCATGAAGATATTTTGCGGGGTCGGTTTTTTTGAAGAAAGCATACCGTCTTTCCCACGTCACGGGTTTATCGCAGAGGTGGTCGATCAGCCCCCTCCATCTGATCATGGCATACAGAGAGTTACAAATGAACTTTCTGTCTTTAGATCCGACAGCCCGATGGTTTTTGAAATAATTTCTTAAAAAAAGATCAAGGGGCTGGCTTTGTTTTTCATAAAGCCCCAGGATGCTAAACAGGTGATATTCCCGAAAAGAAAGTTGGTGTCTCATTGATTGCATTTATTTTAGCTCCTAGGGTATCCAAAGATAATGGGAATTGCAAGGAATAAGCTTAAAGCCCACCCTTAGATTTAAGGTTTCGGCAGACTTTCAAATTTGTTCAGGAGGATAAAATGTATCTGATTCAAGGATTGATCGCATTTATTGGAAGGTTTTTGCTCAGTTTAATTTTTATTTCATCAGGTATTCATCAGATTCTTGACTGGGAAGGGACGCAACAAGTCATCATAGCCACCCTTAACAACTTGTCAATTCTAGCCGCCGAGGGTGGACTTTTTCAAGATATTTTCATATATTCCTTGTCTTCAATTTCCCTCTTGCTTTCAGCAGCAATCTTTTGCCAAGTTATTGGCGGTTTGTGTATCCTCCTGGGGATTCAAGTTCGACTTGGGGCTTTTTTATTGCTTGTGTTTCTTGTCCCCGTGACAATCCTTTTCCACCACTTTTGGCTCTTAGAGGGGCTGGAGCGTCAGATGCAGATGGTCGAATTTATGAAGAACATCAGTATCTTAGGCGGTCTGTTAATCCTTTTAGCCTATGGAAAATGCAAGAGGTCCTACATTAGTGAGGGAAGTCATTCTAGCGATAGTTAAGTCAAACTTTTTTGTTGTTTCCGGCCTTTTTTTGACTAGTTGGTTGATTGTGGCATTCGGGCAACCCGCCTGGTGCCCTCAGCTATGTTCCATTTCAGCGATAAGCGGATTTGCCCTTCTTTGGCTTTCTATTCAACGCATTAAAAAGGGGAAATTTTGGTGGTCTAGTGGATGGTATTTCTGCGTCCAGCTTATTCAGCTTTCCTGGCTCACCTCCATTGAATATCAAGGCTATTACATTATCGGGGTTTATCTATTCTTGTGCGGGTGCCTTGGCCTGCAATTTGGTGTGCTCACCCATTTTTTTCTCCGCGCTGAAAAACCTGACATGACCCGGGTTTTAGCATCTGCTTGCTTCTGGACTTTAATGGAGTGGTGCCGTTTGTTCATCTTGTGCGGATTTTCTTGGAACCCAGTCGGTATTGCGATGACCGATTCGCTGTATTGTCTACAGTTTGCAGGTGTTTTGGGAATATATGGGCTTACCTTTTGGGTAATTCTGGCAAACGGACTTTTTTTTCAAATTTTGGCCTTCCAAAGAAATTTCCGATCAATTGCCCTCTGGCTTTCCGTCGTGTTGGTCCCTTGGATTTATGGGTATCTTACCCTTCATAACCTGCTACCAAATGCCCGCGCGCGGATGAATCCGCAATCGCTTTCTGTCGGGCTAGTGCAAACGGGACTGCTTCCTTCAGAGAAAGTTCCATTGCCAGGAAAATCAGGAGACTTTATCCATCCAATTGATCAGTGGAAAAGGATCTTATCAAACCTTCGGTCTGAAAATAAAGAATGGGACTTAATTATTTTCCCCGAAGCTGTGGTGCCCATGCGCGCTGATTTTTGCATTTATCCTTATGAGGAGCTTCTTTTTGAGTTGCGTCAGGTCTACGGCGCTGATGTGACCAATTATTTGCCTCCCCTAAAACCTCCCTATGCTCAAGTTCGGCGCTTGCAAGGCATTCCGATTGCCTGTGTTTCCAATGCGTTTATTGCGCAGATGATTGCAAATAGGTACAAGGCAGAAGTCGTCATTGGCCTTGATCACTATGATTCCATTAGCGGTAACAATTACAACTCTGCATTTCATTTTATGCCCAATGCGCAAAAGATGCGGCGGTATGACAAGAAAGTGTTACTTCCTCTAGCAGAGTACTTACCCTTTTACTGGCTTAAATCGCTTACCAAAAAATACGGGATTACGGAATTTTTTTCCCATGGGAACCAAGCGAGTGTGATGGGTGAACGGTTTCCTTTCAGCCTTTCTATTTGCTATGAAGAGACATTTCCCTATTTGATTCGCTCTGGAAGAATGCTGGGGGCGGAGCTTTTCATCAACGTCACAAATGATAATTATTACCCATTTTCGCGACTGCCCGAGCAGCATTTTTCCCATGCGCGCCTCCGCGCTGTTGAGAACGGAGTATTCTTGTTGAGGGCATGCAACACAGGGGTGACTGCTGCTGTTGACCCGTACGGAAGGGTTGTTGCGCGGTTGGGAGACCGCCAGAAGGAATCGGAACTGCTTCAAGGTGTTCTCACTGTTACTATTCCTCAGGAGTCTCATAAAACTTTGTATATGCTTTGGGGCGATGCGGGGATTATCACTCTGGCAGTTTCGGGCTTTCTTGGGTTTTTTCTTTTTCAAAAAAAAATTCATCTTTGCTTCAATCTTCAGATTTGAACTTGAAGAAAATCGATCTGTAAGTTAATTTCTTGCAGATAAACTTGATGGAAGACTTCAAATAAACGAATTTTATCCATCCGAGGCTTAAGTTGAGGTAGAATTTGTCATTTCCATGTCCTGCATCGGTATTAAATGAATCCCGAATTATTCCCGGATTAAAGATGCAGAAAACATTAAAGAAAAGTGCTTTTGCACACGGAATAGGGGTGTTTACTGGGGAAAGGGTCTCCATTCACATTTGTCCCGCAAAAAAAGATTCTGGAATTCTCTTTCAACGCGTTGATCTTCCCAATAAACCCATCCTTCCTGCAAAGCTTGAGTTCGTTCAAGGAACACCCCTTTGTACGGTAATTGGAGACAAAGGAGTCAATGTTCAGACTGTTGAACATATTTTAGCCGCATTTAAGGCTTACGGAATTGACAATGCTTTGATCGAAATAACCGGCTCTGAAGTGCCTATTTTTGACGGCAGCTCGCTTCGTTTCGTAGAAATGATTGAAGAAGCCGGTATTGTAGATCTTGAAAGTGAAAAAAAAGTTTACTTTGTTAACGCCCCCATTTTTTGGTCTCAAGGTGACATCCACATCATTGCTTTACCGGCGCATGAATATCGAATAAGCTACACCCTTCATTATCCCCACTCCCAATTTATTGGATCACAATTTTGCTCCGTCGTTGTCGATCAAGAGCACTTTAAAAAAGAAATTGCGCCTTGTCGTACGTTTTCTATTTATGAAGAAATCGCGCCTATGATAGAGAAAGGGCTCGTTAAAGGGGGAAGCCTTGATAATGCGGTGATCATTAAAGAAAATGCAGTTGCTAACCCTGAAGGGTTGCGGTTTTCTGATGAAATGGTTCGTCATAAAATCTTGGATCTCATAGGAGATCTTTCTTTAGTCCCGGTAGCGTTTTTAGCGCACATTATCGCTATTCGATCTGGGCACACCTCCAATAATGCGTTTGCGAAAGAGTTATTTAATCACATTAAAATGGAGAATTCGTGATGGGCGTAGCAGCTTCCCCTCAACCTGTCATACTGAATGTGAAAGAGATCGCTAAAATTTTGCCTCACAGGTATCCCTTTTTGCTCGTTGACAGGATTATCTATATGAATCTTGAAGATAATGAGATTATCGGACAAAAAAATGTGACGGTAAATGAGCAGTTTTTTCAAGGCCACTTTCCTGGAGTACCTATTATGCCCGGAGTTCTTGTGCTAGAAGCTCTAGCACAAACAGGGGGTGTCCTAGTCCACCAAAAGGGCTATAGTGAAAAGATCGCTGTTCTTTTGAATATCAATAACGCCAAATTTCGAAGGCCTGTTGTCCCTGGCGATATGTTGACATTGCATGCAAAAGGATTGCACATCAGCAGCAAGGGGGGCAGGATCCTTGCAAAAGCGGCTGTAAACGATCAATTGGCTGTACAAGCGGAGATTGGTTTTGCCATGGTGGATAAAGAGCAACTATAACATAGTAAAAACTTAATTTGAATCAAAAATTATTAAAGAATTGGATACATATGTCCCAGTCAAACATTCATCCTGCTGCAATCATAGAGCCCGGTGCAAAAATTGGCAAGAATGTCACGATTGAAGCGTATGCCGTCATCAAAGGCACAGTGACACTGCATGATAATGTCGTCGTCAAGTCGCATGCATACATTGATGGAAATACGACAATTGGTGAAGGCACGACGATATGGCCTTCCGCAAGCATTGGCACCAAAACTCAAGACCTCAAATTTAGGGGAGAAGAGACATTTGTTGTTATTGGAAAGCACTGTGAAATCCGAGAATTTGTGACAATCAATTCATCTTGTCATGAAGGGTCCCATGTTCGCATTGGCGACAATTGTTTGATCATGGCTTATTGCCACGTGGCTCACAATTGCGAGATTGGAAATCGAGTGATCATGGCAAATAATGCTATGCTAGCTGGTCATGTTATCGTCGATGATTTTGCAATTATTGGGGGGATGACTCCAGTGCATCAATTTTCTCGAATCGGCCGCTACGCAATGGTCGGCGGTTTTAGTCGAATTACCCACGACGTTCCCCCTTATACGATCGGAGCTGGTTCCCCCTACAAGCTTGGCGGATTAAATCTTGTTGGATTGAAGCGGCATGGATTCCCTTTGGAAGTCAGGCGAACCCTAACAAAAGCCTTTAAAACGACCTACCGCTCCGCCATGCGTCTTTCCGATGCCCTCGATCAAATTGAACGGGAAGTGGAAACAAATCCCCACATTCAACACTGGATTGAATTCTGCCGCTCTTCAAAACGGGGACTGATCGGTTTTCAAGGCGCGCTTAGCCAGCCGCTTCCTAACGAAGATTTTGACGAGCTAGAAGAGCTTTTGGAAGAAAGAGTCTAAGAGACCAGCGTTTGCACCATGAAAGTTATTTTTTTTGGCACTTCATCATTTGCAGCGGGTACATTAGAATTTCTTGTCCAACACAAAATTGATATCCAGGCAATAGTAACTCGCCTTGATAAGCCAAAAGGGCGTAACCTCGAGGTTTCTCATACCCCGGTCAAAAAAATCGCCCTAGAAATTTGTCCTCAAATTCCCCTGCTCCAACCCCCCAAAGCGTCAACACCTGAATTTGCGCAGCTCCTTCAATCCTTTAGCGCTGACTTATTTGTCGTCGTCGCTTACGGAGAGATTGTCAAGCAAAATATTTTAGATATTCCTAAAAATGGCTGCATCAATATTCATGCAAGCCTTTTGCCTAAGTACCGCGGTGCGGCTCCTGTGCAGCGTTGTTTAATGGATGGTGCGGCTGAGACAGGCGTTTCGATCATTAAAATGACCCCGGAAATGGACGCAGGCGATATTTTAGCAATCCAATCGATCCCTATCTCTCCCGACATGACGCTTGGCGAGCTAGAGCCGCAGCTGTGCAGCTTGGGGTGCGAGCTAGTGCTCAAAGTCATCTGTGAGATTAAAGCTGGAAACTCTCATAAACAACCCCAAGACCATGCAGCGGCGACAATCGCCCCTAAAATGAAAGCAGAGGAGGAGGTGATCAATTGGTCAAAATCTGCTCAAGATCTTCATAATCAAGTTCGCGCGCTTTCTCCTTTTCCTGGAGCGTGGTGTAAAGTTCTTTTAGGGAGTCAAGAAAAACGTTTAAAAATAAAACGCTCCATTGTCGAGCCTGGATTTCAAGGAAAGCCTGGAACGGTTCTTAGGTTTTCAAGGGAAGGCTGTATTGTTGCTTCTGGATCAGGAGCATTGCGTCTTTTAGAAGTGCAGCTTGAAGGAAAAAAGGCGATGTCTATTGAAAATTTTATTAAGGGTGTGCATCAATCTTTGCGGTTTCTCTAGTCATGCTAAAAAATTTTTTAGTTTCTACATTCAGTTAGTCTGTTTACATTTATACCACATTTTTATATGCTCTTCGGGCAGCTTTACATAACCTTAACAACTGTATAAGACGTATTCGTAAGGAGATTACTATGGCGACAGCGGCAGTAGCTCGGCAACCTTTTGTTCCACCAATTCAAAATACCAACAAAGACTTCAGAACCGTATTTTGGGAATTCTTATCGACAAGACAAAAAGATATAACAAAAATTTTCGGCCTAATAGCACAATGGGTTCCAGTAGTGTGTCCTACCAATCATTCGGCAAGGCAGCTCGCTGGGCGTGTTAGCGAGTCTATGGGCAATACAAAAAATCTGTTGAGTGCAATCGAAATTCCTGGAAAAGCAGAGAGTTTAAGAAATAGAATCAGCTGTTTTATTGCTGATCCAAGCTTTGCAGGGTTTAGAAGGGTCGTGTTTGGAGAGATGACCGGTCTTATTAATTCTGTTTGCGATGGCATCGATTTATCCAGTAAATTTGTCCCCTGTGCATCAGAAGCAATGCGGGGGCTCAAAACTCTTAGCTTGACAGCAACGCTCGTTGGAGCTAGTAATAGCGCGGTAGAGCAGGTGCAAAAAATTCATGCAATGACCGAATTGGATCCTCAAAAAACAGGGCTTCGCGTGATGCATATCGCGCGGGACACTTCGTATGTTGCTCTTGCAATCCTCAGCTTGAGTAGCATGTTCTTGGGATTTTCTGCTGCGCCATGGATGTTCTTGGCCTGCCTAACATCAGGCTTGTTATTCACCATAGGTGGGTTTTTCTATGACGCCGCAGTTGTCAATCTTGATGGCAAGCACACGGATGCAAATAAAGTCTATACCAACTTGAGAGCTGAGCTTGCCCATTTGCGCACAGCAGCTTCTCAAGCATAGTTTCTTTAAATTGTTTTGTTGGATCGGAGTTGCAAGAGATTGCAGCTCCCTATTCAAATTAGGATCGATATGGCAATTGGCGTTTCTCCCCAATCACCGGATTTTTTTTTCAGACCTTTTTGCTCCGTTGCCAGAAGATTCTCCCGCCTCTTCTCCAGCTAGACGAGATCGATTTGACCACATTGCGACTTATTTAGACTCCACAACCGGAGCATGGGACTTATTTCGCTTAAGTGGAAACGTGCTAGATTACATTAAAAACTTCTCTCCTTTGAGTGATGGGGCTTTTGACCTAATCTCAAAAATTTCAGGTGTGATCAGTTTTTCTGGAATCTCGCTCAGTATTCCTGCAATTTTTACCGAAGCTAACTCCTTAAGAAAAAACGTGACCCGTTTTGTTGTATCGCAAGACTTGCCTTATAGCGATGGATTGCGTCGTCAAAAAATTATGCAGGCAGGAAAAGGCGTTGTGACCGGCAGTATGTCTTTAGCAAACGTAGCGTCTCAGGCAGTCTTACTTTTCCATGACCTAAAAGTTGTCGATTTAGCAGAGTATTCGCCAGCCGTCAATTTCATTTGTGAAGGGAGTTCATTGCTAGCCGATGGCTCTGAGCTTATTGAAGAAATGCTTAGAATCCGTTCCTGTTCGTGGGAGCGGCCACCTTCTTCTTGCGAAATTGCTGAGCGGGAGGAAAAAATGTGGCTTTCTTCGATGGTCGTTCTCAAAGATATTGCTTCTGTTGCCCTTGCTGCAATAGGTCTTGTTGGAATTGTTTTTGGCATCGCTACCTCTTCAATGGCTTTTACGACCCCCTTAGTTCTTTCGCTGACAACGGTCTATTTGACAATGAAGATAGCAGGTTATTTTTACAAACAAGTTCTGGAAGATCGCCGCGCTTCATCTGGGCTGGCCGCCGTTTAAATGGGTCAAGGGAACCTCTGTAATCTGCTAAACATGTTCATAGTTTTTTATAATCAGTTCAATTGAATTGCAAAAAAACGCTGTTAATTATACCCTGTCTCGTTTTTTAGGGCCCTCCATGTCGCTATCAATCAATCAGATGCTTTCTGCGGTAACATCGTGTTTGTGCTTAGCTGAACCGATATCTCCATTAACTCCTCCTAGCAAACAAATATCACAAGTTTTTCACTCTTCAGTTCCGATTGTTTCGACAGCAGTCGATTTGGCAGGAAAGCAGATTGTTTCATTCTCAAACCTATGGAAGGATCCGTTCACGGCAGTTTTTGGAGGTTTGTTGTCCCTACTGATTATGCATAGTATGTGTTCTGCTGCTGATAGTGGGTCTAAGTTGATTTCCCATATGCAAGAAGGTGCTGGTTCGGGTGCAGCTCTAGCAGGAATGCAGTTTAGGGACCTGAAAAAATTTCTTCTAGAAGGGGTTTCATTGGCGGGGGTTTCTGCAAGTGCGTCTGTCTGGGCCGAGCATGAAAACATTATTTCATTAGGCAAGGCATCTTATGGTTTTAAAATTATCAGTTATGGAGCCTCTTGTATTGCCTGCAGCAACCGGGCTTATGCAGAAGGTAAAAAAATTCTCGAGCGATGGGAGCAGTTGAAAGAGGTTCAAGATGGTCCTGAGCTCGTTCGGTTAGAGCAAAAGCAGTTGCTAGGCTTGCTGGATTTTGCAGCGGACAGTACAACAGCGCTGTGGGCGTTTATGGGGATTTTTACAATGGTCTCAGGTTTGCTGGTTACTCCACCTTGGTTGTTTAGTCTGCTGACTGTTGCAGGCGTTCTAGCGATTAGCGCCCTCTCTTACCGGATCCACCTCTCAAATATCTATCCCGTGCTGCTGGGGAGTGTTGAGGCACTTTAGTTGCAACGCTTTGGCAAAGCTTTATTTTTAAAGGATTTTCAGTCCAAAATATAAAGGAGTGGTGTAACGATGAAAAGAGACTCCTCCGGTTCGAATGGGAAATTAAGGGCAACTCCCCAAGAAAATGACCAGAGGAAGGCGTTGGGCTTATGCGAGTGGTTGGTGATCGGGTTGGCGCTAGGTTTTGTTTTAACAGCATTGGCTGTGGCCCTATTTATCCATAGTGTTGTGACTTAAAACCGTTACCAGAAAATCATCCGTTGCAAATTTCCATTGTATTAAAATCAAGATTTTTGATAGCCTGCTTGCTTAAGCCTAAAAACAAGGCTAACGAACAAGCAAGTGCGAAGCATTTCATTAGAGCGTATACTACTTGTCGCTGTCAAATAAGAATCTTTTTCCAAGACCAAAAGGTCGATCTTAAAGATGGTAGTACAGCGATAATCAGACTAAAGGAATATATATGAATCTGAAATTCATGGGAAAAAAATTGGGGATGACTCGCCTTTTTGATGAGAACGGCAATCATGTTGTCTGCACAGTAATCTCAGCTGAGCCAAATGTTGTCAGTCAAGTTAAGAGCAAAGAAAGTGATGGTTACGAAGCTATTCAGCTTTCCGCATTGAGAGTGAAGGCTTCAAAAGTTAAAAATGTTAGCAAGGCTCTTCGTGGTCATTTCACTAAAGCAGGTATTGAGCCTCGTTCATGCATTGCTGAGTCTCGAGTTGAAGGTGTTGATCAGTATCAGGTTGGACAGGAGATTGGTGTAGGTCTTTTTGCTGAAGGCGACTTCGTCGACGTTCGGGGTGTGTCAAAAGGAAAAGGTCATCAGGGTGTGATTAAGCGGCATCATTTTGCTGGAGGTCCTGCATCTCATGGGTCTGGTTTCCATCGCCACGGCGGTTCTACAGGAATGAGAACGTCGCCTGGTCGCTGCTTGCCAGGGCAGAAAAAATCTGGACGGATGGGAGCGGATACTGTAACAGTGCAAAGTCTCAAAGTCATAAAAGCTGACGAAGAGAAGCAAGTTCTGATTGTTGAAGGTGCAATTCCGGGTGCGCGCGGCGGTTTAGTCTATGTGGCTAAAGCGCAAAAGAAAGAAAAAAAATAAGCTTTTAGGAGTGAGCAGTGGCTGTTCTTAAAAAATACAATCTGGCCGGTCAAGAGGTTGGGCAAATCGCAATTGACGACGACCTAATGACGACGTCTGCCAATGAGCAAATGATAAAAGACTACATTGTTGCGCTGCGAGCAAATGCGCGTCAATGGTCTGCCAGCACGCAAAGTCGTGCAGAAGTAAACCATAGTGGTAAGAAGCCTCATCCTCAAAAAGGGACTGGTAGAGCGCGTCAAGGTTATCTTGGAGCTCCTCAGTACAAAGGAGGCGGTCGAGTTCACGCGCCGAGACCAAAGTTTGATCAGCATGTGCGGATCAATCGCAAGGAGAAGAGGGCGGCGATTCGTCATTTAATTGCTGAAAAAATCAATGGGAATCAGATCCACGTTCTCCAGTTTGAGGCTTTAAAGGAGCCGAAAACAAAAGTTGTCGCTAAATTTCTTAAGCAAAGAGCTCTTCAAGGAAGGAGAGTTTTGTTCGTTGGTGAAGGGTTGGTCGAGGGGAAAAAAAGTGCTCAAGACTTAACCGCGCCAGCTTCCAAATTTAACGTCTTCGTTAAAAGCCTGAACAACATTCCAAAGAGTGCATTTTTGTTAATGCCTAATATCAATGGGTATGATGTCTTGGTTAATCACGACATCGTCCTTATGGAATCGGCTGTTGATCAATTGAAAGTGTTGCTGGGAGGTCAAGCGTAAGCCATGATGAAAAAAACCCCGTTCGATATCATCAAATCGCGGTATGTTACAGAAAAAGCCCGCGTTATGGAACAGTTGCAATTTAATTCAAGCAATCCATGTGTTAAAAAATGCAATTCTCCAAAGTACGTTTTCATTGTCGATAAAAAGGCAAATAAACAAGAGATAGCTGATGCAATAGAGGAGATTTACGCTGAGCGTAAAATCAAGGTTGTATCAGTCAATACAGTTAATGCAAAGCCAAAGAAAAAAAGGCTGCGTGGGCGCCCAGGTTTAAAGCCGGGATTCAAAAAAGCAATCATAACGCTAGAAGCTGGTGACAGCCTCGAAGAGAAAGTATAATTTAGGAGCCTTGCATCATGTTAAAGCAATTCCGACCCATTACTGCAGGACAGCGCCATTTGATTCTTGGTGCTCATAACGAGTTGACGCGTGTTGGAAAAAACAAAAGAGCCACCGTAAAGCCTGAAAAGAAATTACTTGTTAAAAAACAGCGGATCAGTGGCCGTAATCACCATGGACACATCACATGTCGGCATCGCGGTGGTGGAGCAAAGCGGTTTTACCGCCTTGTCGATTTCAAGCGTGATAAAGAAAAAATCCAGGCAATTGTTGCCTCTATTGAATATGATCCAAATCGCACAGCGCGCATTGCCTTGCTTAATTTTACTGACGGAGAGAAGCGTTATATTCTTGCTCCTCAAGGTTTGAAAGCTGGAGATATTGTCGTGACCGACGATGAGGGGCCATTCAAAACAGGCTGTTGCATGAGATTGAAGAGCATGCCGGTTGGTTCGACTGTTCATAATATCGAAATGAAGCCAGGTCGGGGCGGTCAATTAGTCCGATCAGCGGGTTTATCTGCGCAGTTAATGGCAAGAAGCGGGGGGTACGTAACCCTCAAAATGCCTTCTGGCGAAATGCGTCTCATTAATGAAGATTGTCGGGCAACTTTTGGCGCGGTATCTAATCCTGAACGCAATTTGCGTGTAGAAGGTAAGGCGGGAAGAACTCGTTGGAAAGGATTTCGACCAACTGTTCGGGGAACGGCAATGAATCCTGTCGACCACCCTCATGGAGGAGGAGAGGGAAAGCATAACGGTTATCTGCCACAAACCCCTTGGGCAATGTACACAAAAGGGTTTCGCACGAGATCAAAGAGAAAATCAAACAAAATGATCGTCAAAGATCGCAGGAAGTAGAGGGATCGCGTATGGGAAGATCGTTAAGAAAAGGTCCGTTTGTTGACCATCATCTACATGATAAAGTGACAAAGCAAAACAAAGCAGGAACGAAAAAGGCAATTAAAACATGGTCGCGGCGTTCTATGATCCTTCCTGAAATGGTTGGCCATACCTTTGACGTGCACAATGGAAGAAAATTTATTAGCGTTTTTGTGTCAGAAAACATGGTCGGTCATCGTTTAGGGGAGTTTTCACCTACACGGCTGTTTAAAGGGCACGGATCGAAAAAAATTCTCGAAGCTGGGGCCGCAGCATCAGCGCCTGTGAAACCTGCTGGCAATGGTAAAGGGTGATATTTATGCAAACAGCAAAAGCAATAACAAAATACGTCCGCATTAGCCCTCGTAAAGCGCGACTGGCGGCAGGATTAATTCGTGGACGAAATGTAGAAGAGGCAACATTACAGCTGATGTTTTCAAAACTAAGGGCTGGAAAATTGTTGCGTAAAACACTAGATACTGCCGTGGCAAATGCTGAAACATTGTTAAGCGTTCAGAGGCGCGATCTTAGAGTGCATGAAGTGCGCGTTGACGCTGGTCCAGTGATGAAACGCTCGAAGCCTAAGAACCGAGGCGGGAGCGTTCCGGTCATGAAACGAACAAGTCATTTTACCGTCGTTGTAGCGGCAGAATAATTTAGATTAGGAGAAACATGGGACAAAAGACACACCCGATTGGATTTAGATTAATCCGCAACAAAAAGTGGCGGTCTGTTTGGTACGCGAACAAACAAGAGTTCGGAAATCTTCTGGGCGAAGATAACGTTATCCGTAAGTACCTTATGTCTAAGGCGTGTTGTGCAGGGACATCGCAAATTGCGATTAAACGGATGAGTGGAAAAGTCGAAGTGACAATCCATACAGCAAGACCAGGGCTTGTGATTGGTAAAAAAGGTGCAGAAATTGATGTTCTTAAGCAAGAGCTGAAGAAGCTAACCGGCAAAGACATCTGGATTGAAGTTGAAGAAATTAAACGTCCAGACCTCGATTCTAAGCTTGTAGCTGATGGAATTGCAAAACAATTGGAGCGCAGAGTGCCTTTTCGTCGCGTGATGAAGAAGGCAATGCAAGCAACGATGGATGCAGGAGCTGCAGGAATTAAAGTGCAGATTTCAGGACGTATCGGTGGAGCTGAAATTGCCAGAACGGAATGGTATAAGGAAGGTCGGATCCCTTTGCATACGCTTAGAGCTGATATCGACTACTCAATGGGTAGAGCAGAGACAACCTATGGATCTATTGGCGTAAAAGTCTGGATCAACAAGGGTGAAGAAACAATCAAACGAGTTGTAGGAGGCTAAGACTATGGCCTTGATGCCTGTACGTACAAAATTTCGTAAAATGCAAAAAGGGCAGCATAAAGGGAAAAGTAAAGCTGCAAATTTTGTCGACTTCGGTGAATTTGGCATGCAATCGTTAGAGCGTGGCCGAGTTACTAATCATCAAATCGAAGCCTGTCGTGTCGCAATTAACCGGTATTTTAACAGACGTGGAAAAGTTTGGATTCGCATATTTCCAGATAAATCAGTCAGTAAAAAACCGGCTGAAACTCGAATGGGTAAAGGTAAAGGAGCTCCTGATCATTGGGTAGCTGTGGTGCGCCCGGGTCGAGTCATGTTTGAAGTAGGGGGAGTCCCCAAAGAAATGGCACAGAATGCGTTGCGAAGAGCTGCTGCAAAGCTTGGGATCAAGACCCGTTTTGTTGAACGTGTTGAACGAGTTTAATGAAGGAATTTATGCTAAAGCCAAGCGAACTAAAAGATCAATCGGTTGAAGAATTGAGGGCAATGTACCACGATCTCTCAAAAGATATTTTTCAACTTAAAAATGAAGCAAGAATGACGCGCAAAACCGAAACCCCCCATTTAGTCCGTGATAAGAAGCGCGATAGAGCTCGAGTTTTGACAATACTACGTCAAAAGGGTGCATCTTTAACAATTTGAGGTTGAAATGGAAAAAAGCATGCGAAAGACGCGGAAAGTTAGAGAAGGTGTTGTAGTCTCTAATAAGATGCAAAAGACAGTCACTGTGTTTGTTGAAAGAACAATTCGGCATCCGACCTATTCTAAAGTTGTGACTCGTGGCAAGAAATTTTATGCGCACAACGAGGACAGCACGATCCAAGTGGGTCAAAAAGTCCGTATTATCGAAACACGCCCGCTGTCTAAGTTGAAGAGATGGCGCGTGTTAGAAGTCGTGGCTTAATTTGCACAAACAAATAGATGAGAGAGAGATATGATCCAACAAGAAAGTGAACTCGAAGTGGCTGACAATACAGGCGCCAAAAGAGTCCGATGTTTTAAGGTGCTTAAAGGTTCCAAAAGACGTTATGCTTATGTCGGCGACATCATTATTTGCGCCGTTAAAGATGCAGACAGCAGAGGAACCGTTAAGAAAGGTGAAGTTGTAAAGGCTGTCATTGTGAGAACGTGCAGCTACATCCGTCGAGTTGATGGGTCGCTGCTTAGATTTTACGATAATAGCTGCGTCATTATTGATGACAAAAACAACCCACGCGGAACACGCATCTTTGGACCAATAGCAAGAGAAGTAAGAGAAAGCGGATTCGTAAAGATCAGTTCGCTAGCGCCAGAAGTTATTTAAGGAGCGATTTTACCATGGGAAAATGGATTAAAAATGGTGATAAGGTAGTCGTCATAGCTGGAAATGATAAAGGCAAAACTGGCGACGTGATCCGAATCAATGAAGAAAGAGTATTGGTGCAAGGCATCAATATACGCAAGAAGCATGCAAAGCGTAAGACGAAAGCTCCAGGTGCTGAAATTTTAGAAATGGAATTTCCAATTCACATTTCTAATGTAAGTTTATGCAATCCTGATGGCAAACCTGTAAAGGTGAAAGTTCGCACCAATGATGGAAAGAAAGAGCTCGTATACCTCGAGAATGGAAAAGAGGTTAGCTTGCGCAAAGTTAGTAAAAAATCATAAATGAAGATAGATGCCAATGTCTAGATTACAGAAGAAATTTAAAGAAGTAGTAAAAACTGCACTTCAAGATCGGTTTCAGTATAAGAATCCGATGTTGATACCAATGCTGAAAAAAGTTGTTATCAGCATGGGGGTAGCAGAAGCGACGAAAGACAAGAATGCAATGCAAGATTGCGTTAAAGAGTTGACGTTGCTTTCAGGTCAAAAACCAGTGCTTACGAAAGCTAAAAAATCGATTGCGAATTTTAAGCTGCGCCAAGGTCAAGCAATCGGCGCAAAAGTCACACTTCGAAAGAAGAGGATGTATGAATTTCTAGATCGTTTTTGCAATATTGTTTCTCCTCGTATTCGTGACTTTAGAGGATTTCCTTTAAAGTGCGATGGCAAAGGAAACTATTCAATTGGTATCGAAGAACAACAAATTTTCCCCGAGATTAATCTCGATGAAGTTAAGAGAACGCAAGGAATGAACATCACATTTGTCACAACAGCAACAACTGATAGTGAATGTGTCGAGCTTTTAAAGCAGCTAGGCCTTCCATTTAAAGTGGCAGAATAAAGGTTAGGGAGAGGAACGCATGGCATTACATGATCCAGTAGCAGATCTTTTGACGAGAATTCGCAACGCGAAGGATGCGCGCCATCGTTTTGTGGATTTTAGACCGAGCAAAATGAAGATTGAGATCCTCCGCATCTTACAAGAGCAAGGGTTTGTTGAAAAAGTCCTCGTTGACAACGAAAACAGCCGAGCTCGCGTGTTTTTAAAATACAGCGACGGCCGCGACTCTGTCATTAAAGGGCTAAAGCGAGTATCATCGCCTTCATTAAGACGGTATGTAGGTTACAAAATGATACCACGTATTTATGGTGGAATGGGAGTTGCAATTCTGTCTACGCCAAGTGGAATTGTTGATGGTGAGACAGCCCGAAAGAATAAAGTAGGTGGCGAATTATTGTGTTTGATTTGGTAGTAAAATAGAGGTAAAAAATGTCACGACTTGGTAAAACTCCAATCCCACTTCCAGAGAAGGTGGAAGTTAAGATTGCAGATGGAATGGTGCACGTAAAAGGACCCAAAGGCAGTATCAGTATTCCCGTCGAAAAAGGCATTTCTGTTAAAATAGAAGACAATAAGCTCTTTGTCATCAAAGATGAAAAGATCGAAATGCCAAGACCGGCACATGGGTTATCGCGAGCACTGATCAACAATATGGTCATAGGTGTGTCCAAAGGGTTTGAGAGGCGACTTGGTTTAATTGGAGTTGGATATCGTGCTGCAGTTCAAGGACAAAAATTGGACCTGCAATTAGGATTCTCTCATCCGACACAAATTCCAATTCCTAAGGGTGTTAGTGTTACGGTTGATAAGAGCGTAACCATCATCATCCAAGGCATTGATAAGCATTTAGTAGGTCAATTTGCAGCATCCGTACGTTCGATGAAACCGCCTGAACCTTACAAAGGTAAAGGGATTCGGTATGAAAACGAGCATGTCCGTAAAAAGGCAGGAAAAGCAGCTAAAGGTAAAACGGGTTGATATTAAGGGAAAAACATGAATAACGAAATCAATAAACGCAATATCCGAAGATTTCGAAGGAAGTTACGGGTTAGGAAATCAGTTCGTGGTACAGCAGAAAGGCCCCGTTTGAGTGTATTGAAGACAAATCTTCATATTTCAGCTCAAATTATCGATGATGAAGCTGGGGTCACTCTGGCTAGCGCAGGAACAATGACAAAAGATTTCCGTAATCAAAAATTAGGCAGAAAAAATAAAGAGTCTGCTCGCCAAGTAGGCGCTAGATTGGCAGAACTTGCAAAAGCCAAAAACATTCAATGCGTTGTATTCGATCGCGGGCACCATAAATACCACGGCGTTTTAGCTGAACTAGCAAATAGCGCACGTGAATCAGGATTACAATTTTAGCGAGAAAATTGAAGGAAAATTAATATGAAAAAACAAGAAGCTAAGCGCCGCGCTGAAGATTTCGGTTCTGAGTTTGATGAAAAAGTGCTCTACATTAACCGATGTTCTAAAGTCGTGAAAGGCGGACGCAAGTTTAGTTTTTCCGCATTAGTGATTATCGGTGATGGGCAAGGACATATCGGATTTGGTTTTGCCAAGGCTAATGAAGTATCTGATGCGATTCGCAAAGGAACGGAGGCTGCTCGCAAAAATGTACTCACTTTTGAAATGGAGGGGACAACTATACCTCATGAGATCATCGTTGAGTGGGATGGCGCTAAAGTTCTTTTGAAGCCAGCTTCTGAAGGGACTGGTGTCATTGCAGGATCAAAAGTCCGTTCCGTTCTTGAGCTCGGGGGAGTTAAAGATGTCGTTGCAAAAAGTTTGGGATCAAGCAACCCTCTTAACCAAGTCCGCGCGACAATCCAAGCATTAACAAGTTTACGTAACCGTAGTAAGAACTTAGCTGCGCGAGGAATTTCAGCATGATTTCATTATCAACACTCACTAATACACACCGACCAGATAAAAAAGTCCAGCGAGTTGGCCGTGGAATGGGCTCTAAGCGGGGCAAAACTTGTGGACGCGGCCATAAAGGTGATAAGGCGAGACAAGGCTATAAACAGCGCTATGGACATGAAGGTGGTCAATTGCCTCTTTATCGCAAATTACCTTGTAGAGGTATGGATGCAGGGAGGTTTCGATCAGAAGTATTCGCTATTAATTTGGGACGACTTGACACCTATTTTACAGATGGTGAAAAAGTAAGTCTGAAGACTCTCCAAGAAAAAGGAGTCGCGCCGCGCCGAGTCGCTGGCGGGCTAAAAATCCTTTCTCACGGGGACCTTAAGAAAAAAGTGACTATTGAAGCAGCCGCCTATTCAAAAGCAGCTGAGCAAAAACTAAAGAAGGCAGGAATTTCCTACCAACAGATCGCTATTGGAAAGTAGAATCACTTGAATCCTGAGCTGGATAACGAATGATTGAAGGCGTGAAACGCATTTTTGCAATTCCTGAGCTAAAAGCAAAAATCATCTTTACGATGATGATGCTAGTTGCCTGCCGTGTAGGAGCTTATATTCCTGTGCCTGGCATTAATGGAGAGGCTGCAGTGCAGGTATTCCGTTCCGCTACAGGCGGTGGACAGAATCTGTTCCAGCTGATGGATGTCTTTTCCGGTGGAGCATTTGCTCAAATGACGGTCATTGCGCTTGGTGTTATGCCTTACATCTCTGCTTCGATCATCATGCAGCTGCTTGTTGCACTAGTGCCATCGATGCAGCGAGAAGTGCGTGAAAATCCCGATATAGGGCGACGAAAGTTGAGCAAGTGGATACGTATTTTAACCGTTTTCCTAGCTTTTTTTCAAGCAGGTCTATTTGGAAAATACGCTGTGCAGCTCAATGCAGGAAGTCCTGGGATTGTTGTCAACGACATTATCGATGTGCAGATGTTTGGAATTCCATGGTTGTTTTACTTAATTGTTATGGCGACAATGACAGCGGGAACCATCCTCCTGATGTGGATTGGAGAACAAATATCTGAAAAAGGGATTGGGAACGGGATCAGTTTAATCATTACTGTAGGGATACTTTCTTCCCTGCCATCGACAATGGGTTCCGTTTTTCGGCAACTAAATTTGGACTCTCAAGAGATTGGCCAGTTGACCTTTTCTTCGGTGGTTGTATTATCAGCGGTGTTTGTCCTGATTATTGTTGGAACTATCCTGATTATTCAGGGGCAAAGAAAAATCCCATTACAATATGCGCGACGTATAGTCGGCAACCGCGAGATGCAGGGCGGCAACGCTTTCATTCCTCTTAAAATCAACTATGCTGGTGTGATACCTGTGATCTTTGCATCTTCATTTTTGATGCTTCCAGCCTCTGTTGGACAATTTTTAGGAATGAACAGCTGGATAGGGCAATTTGCGAATTGGATCTCTCCAGGGACTGGATTATACATGTTCATCTATGTCATGTTGATCATAGGTTTTACATATTTTTGGACGGCAACCCAGTTTCATCCAGAGCAGATTGCTTCTGATATGAAGAAAAATGGAGCTTTTATTCCTGGAATACGGCAGGGAAGGCCAACTCAAGATTATCTTGAGTCAACGATGAGCCGTATTACGTTTGCAGGAGCACTCTTTCTTGCAATGATTGCCATATTACCAACCCTTGTTGGAAGATTATTGAGCGTGGATTCGACAATCACTTATTTCTTTGGCGGCACATCGCTGTTGATCTTAGTGGGAGTTGTCTTGGACACCTCAAAGCAAATTGAGTCGCATTTGTTAATGAAGCGCTATGAAGGCTTTATGAAGAAGGGGCGTCTAAAAGGGCGTTAATGTATGAAAGGGTTTGATGACCCTAAGAGATATACATTAAAAATTTAATTTTTTGTTTGCAAGCAAGTGATTGTAGTTAAAGAAATCAAGACGCAGTCTTCAACTTGTAAATAAACAAAACTTCTGATAAATTTTGTTGATCCTCAAAAAGAAGGAATGGATCCATGCCAAGAGTGATTGGGATAGATATCCCAGATAAAAAACGATTAGAAATTAGCTTGATGTACATCTACGGAATTGGTCGACGCGTGTCGAATGAAGTTTGCGCTAAGCTTGGTCTTGATAAGAACATGAAGGCATACAACTTAACTGAAGACGATATTGCTAGAATCAATGCTCTTTTGCAAACAGATTACGTTGTCGAAGGGGATCTACGCCGCCAAGTCCAAAACAATATCAAGCGGTTGATTAGTATCCATTCTCACAGAGGAATGCGGCACCGTTTAGGTTTGCCTGTAAGAGGCCAGCGCACACGTACGAATGCACGTACGCGCAAAGGTAAGAGAAAAACTGTAGCTAACAAGAAGAAATAGAGGAGAATGAACCTTGGCTAAACAGGAAAATCAAAAAACTGCAACCACGGCAAAGAAGTCAACAGTTGCAAAAACACGCAAGAAGATGATTCGCAACGTTCCAAGCGGGATTGCTCATGTTAAGGCGACATTTAACAATACGATTGTTGTTATCACTGATTTGACAGGAAATGTTATTTCTTGGGCGTCAGCTGGTAAAGTAGGTTTCGCAGGTTCTAGAAAATCTTCAGCGTTTGCTGCCACAGTTGCCGCGCAAGATGCTGCAAAAGTTGCAATGGGTGTAGGGATGAGAGAGGTCGAAGTGAATCTGTCTGGACCTGGAGCTGGCAGAGAGTCAGCCGTTCGAGGATTGCAAAGTTCTGGAATGATGATCACGATTATTCGTGATAAAACGCCGGTGCCTCACAATGGATGCCGTCCACGTAAAAGACGACGCGTATAATTTATGGAATAACCATCTTACGGAAAAACTTCCCGTATTGATGTGTTGTTAAAGTTTAAGATAAGATTTTCTCGCGAAGAAAGAGAAACATTAGTTAATTTTCAGGAGATCAGTCATGGCCGTTAAATATGGCAAATTTGAGTTGCCAAGTAAAATTAAAGTCGAAGATGCAACACGTAAGCCAACATTTACGCGCTTCATCGCTGAGCCATTTGAAAAGGGATTTGGACATACCGTAGGGAATGCATTAAGACGGATCATGTTAAGCTCCTTAGAGGCGCCATCAATCATATCCGTTCGCATTGAAGGAATTTCCCACGAATATATGGCAGTGGAAGGGATTATCGAAGACATGACCCACATTGTCTTGAATCTTAAAAATGCCCTCTTGCGCAAGTTGCCTAAAGATGAAGAGATCGGTTCGAGAGATACTAAAGTCATCTCTAAGATCTTAGACATCACGCCTGATGTCCTTGAAAAGAATGGAGGCCAATATGTAGTCACTTTAAAAGATTTAGTGGGAATGAGCGATTTTGATGTCGTTAATCCAGAGCTATCGATCTTTACTGTCACTAGGCCAATGACAAAAAAAGTTGATTTGAAGATTTCAATCGGCAGAGGGTACGTCCCATCTGAAAGGCACATTATAAATGAAAAAGGCGTTGATGAGATCATTATCGATTCAGCATTTTCGTCTGTACGCCTCGTGAATTATTTTGTAGAGAATACCCGTGTTGGCCAAGATACAGACTTTGACCGTTTAATCCTTGACGTGACAACTGACGGACGGATTAGCCCGGAAGAAGCGCTTGCATTTGCAACGCAGATCGGAATTGCCCATTTTCAAGTGTTTGAGCAGCTAAAGCTTATGAGCTTGACTTTCGATCAGGGCGAAGTTGAGATGAATACAGATCGGGACGCGCTTATGGCTAAGTTAGCCCTAAAAATCAATGAGATTGAATTATCTGTCCGTTCCACAAATTGCTTAGCAGGAGCTAACATCGACACGATTGCTGAATTGGTGGTTATGCCAGAGTCAGAAATGTTGAAATTCCGAAACTTTGGAAAGAAATCTCTAAATGAGATCAAAGCAAAACTCGAAGAGATGGGTCTTTACCTCGGAATGGATCTAGTCAAGTTCGGTATAACACGAGACAATGTCAAACAAATTATTCAAGATTACCTTACTGAAAAAGCAGGAAGCCAAGTATGAGACACGCAAAGGATACTTTTAAGATCGGTCGCACTGCTTCGCACAGACGGTGCTTAATGGCAAACATGCTTAAGTCGTTAATTGAAAATGAGCGCATTGAAACGACTGTTCGCAAAGCAAAGGAGCTGCGCCGTTATGCAGACCACATGATTACCTTAGCAAAGCGTAATACATTAGCAAGCAGACGCCAAGCAATTGGCGAATTGATGATTACGTTTGCTGCGCTGACAGCTAAAGAAGCAAGAGAAGTTAAAAAAGCACGCCAAGAAAACTCTGAGCAAAAAGTTCTCAAAGGTGACCGCATGGTTATCGGAAAGCTTTTTGACGCTCTCGGCCCTCGTTTTGCAAACAGAAACGGTGGTTATACGCGCATCATCAAAAAAGATTTTAGGGTTGGAGATAACGCTCCTACCTGCTTTATTGAATATTTACCGCAGTAATGCTGCTGTTAGCCGGAAACTCAAGACCTCAGCAATTTTGCTGAGGTTTTTTTAGCTTACCAGTCCGACGCTTTTTTCTAGGTAATTGACATTAAGTCTTTTAATTTTCTGTTTTCCTGTAGTTTTTTTTCGGCTTTACTTACAAAAAAATCTGATTTATGATCCCAATCTAACAGTGCTCTCGTGCACACGAAACGGCTTAAAATTGGAGTAGGCCTGCAAACTTTACCATTTGCTTTCGCGCAAGCTTAAGATTTTTTTACAAGGGAAAGGACATGACTTTAAAAATCGCAATTAACGGATTCGGACGGATTGGGCGCCTTGTATTTCGGATTATTAAAGAGCACTATCCCGATTTGGAAGTCATTGCAGTCAACGATCTTGTTCCAGCTGATAATTTAGCTTATCTTCTCAGGCATGATTCAGTCCATCGAAGGCCATCGTTTGAAACGCATGCCGAGGGCAATCAACTCGTTGTGCGTGGAAAAAAGACGATCGTTCTTTCAGAAAAAGACCCGAGCAAGCTCCCCTGGAAAGATTTGGGAATCCATTACGTCGTTGAGTCGACTGGAAGGTTCACAGATATCGATAGTGCCAAGCTCCATTTGAATGCCGGCGCCAAGAGAGTAATTCTTTCAGCTCCAGGAAAAGGGGAGATGCCCACTTTCGTTATGGGAGTAAATGAAGAGACATATGACCCGAAGACGCACACGGTTGTTTCGAATGCCTCCTGTACAACGAACTGCCTAGCTCCTCTTGTTAAAATATTGCTTGATAATTTTGGAATCGAAGAAGGGTTGATGACGACAGTCCATTCCCTTACGGCAACCCAGCCTTCGGTTGACGGTCCTTCGCATAAAGATTGGAGGGGAGGCCGCGCTGCTAGCATTAACATCATTCCCTCTTCGACTGGAGCTGCTAAAGCAGTTGCTCTGTGCCTTCCTGCCGTCAAAGGGAAGCTGACCGGCATGGCCTTTAGAATTCCTACTCCCGATGTATCTGTCGTTGACCTGACTGTCCGCCTTTCGAAAGACACTATGTTTGACGAGATCTGTGCTGCTATCAAACGGGCTTCTCAAGGGGAAATGAAAAATTTTGTTGAGTTCTGTGAAGAAGAGGTCGTTTCCAGCGATTTCATAGGAAACACCTCTTCTTGCATATTTGATAAAGCCGCTTCGATAGCACTGAATAGTCGTTTTTATAAATTGATTGCGTGGTATGATAACGAGATGGGATATGCCCATCGAGTTGTGGACCTTGTTCGCTATATGGCAGCCCTTGAAAAATAAATTTTTGAGATTAGTTGGCCCTTCGGCTTAAGTCGAAGGGGATCTTCTTCTCTTTAATTCTCGCTCCTGATGATTACAGGAGCTGGCAATTGATAAACTGCAATCCTCCTTTGGAACTAGAAGTAAATATCTCCTCCGATTAAGGAATGAGAGGGTTGCATAAGATAAACATTAGAGAGTGTTCAAAAACCAGATGCTTTGTTGTGCATCGTGCATGTCAGTGAAAGTGCAAAAAAACAGATGTCCCAATCGTTAGCTGCTGGAAAAGCAGTTGATTTTTGGACACTCTCTTACAAACATGGAATGATTAAGTGAATTTTACACGAGAACCTATTATTGAAACCATTATTTCTCCTAAAGATGGCTTTAAGCTGTTAGTGCGAAGCAGCAAAGCGGGAAGTAATGAAGAATACTTTGTCGATGCAGTTGAAGTTGTCTCATTTGGAAGAGCATTTTTCTTTCGATCATTAGAAAGACCCAAAGCATTTTTAGTTCCGGCTTCAGACTATGAAGTTTTAGAGGCCAAAGAAACTCGCGTAGCGCTTAAAAATGTCTCCCACGAGCGGAGCATCAAGATCGGAGGAGGCCGGGAGGGTCCAGTCCGCCATCGTGAAAGAGAGCCTCAAGTTACCAAACAAGAAGAGGACAGCTCTATGCAAGAACAATCTTCTACAGCGGAAGGCGAAACGTTGGAATCGATGAATGCAGAGCCAAGAATCGACCGCCGCAGAGAACGCCGTCGCCACCGCCGTCGCCGCCAGTCGGATGATCAAGATTGGACAGACCGCAACAAAGGGCATGAACAGCAGCTCAGAGAAGCCGAATCTCCAAAGACTGACCCGATCAGTGAAGGAGGTGGATCTCAAGATGAAGCGAAAACTTCATCTTCTATGTTCAGCAGCTTATTTCCTCCTCCCCCAACACTTATTTCAGAAACTCTTAGCCGTTACAAAGATAAAGAAGTTACTGAAAATATTTCTCTTGCCCAACCGCAAGAAGAAGCAAGCCAAGAACAGCCGCCAGCCGTAAAAAAGGAAGATGGTGGTGGATCAGACTCCGCTTTTTTGCGCCGCGTGCATGCTCAAGAAGAGATCGAATCCTTTACAACCACCCACTTCTCTCCTCTACAGGGTGGTGATGGGTTCAACCAGTTCTTGTAAAAATTATCCCAAGAGGCTTGAGATCGATTAAGCCTCTTGAATCTTATCCTTCAATCCATGTAAAATCCCTTCTTTCAAGACTCCTCTAACGCGTGCTTGGATGGTGGAACGGTAGACACTGGAGACTTAAAATCTCTTGCCAGCAATGGCGTGCGAGTTCGATTCTCGCTCCGAGCATATTTACTTCAAATGAGTTACGAAAATTTTTTTCAGTAAAAAATTTGAAGGGTAGTTTTTGTCCAATCTTTTTGTGATATAGTAGTTTGAATTTAATTTTTTAATCATCTGCAAATCTCTAAAAAAGTAACGTCAATCGCTTCAGTAAGATGCGAGTAAAATTTGACGCTTTCTTTTACTCGTTTTTTAAAGTTGGCCCAAAATTTTTCGATAGGATTTAAGTCAGGAGAATATGGAGGTAAAAACAAAACTTCGCATCCTGCCTCTGTAACCATCTCAACAGCTGCCTTCGACTTGTGAAAACTCGCATTGTCTAAAATAAGCGCATCTCCCGGTTTGAGCTCAGGGATGCATATTTTTTCAAGCCATGTATTGAACAACACAGTATCGCACGTGCCTGTGTAGCAAAATGGTGCAAAAATCCTGGATTGAGTTTGAGCTGCTATAAAACTTTCTCTATGATAACGATTCCCAGATACAGCCCCGTATATTTTCTCCCCCTTCGTAGCCCTACCATTTTCACGATACAGGTACTCATTGATCCCGCCCTCGTCAATTTACACCATTTGTCAAAAATAACTTTTAGTGGATAACGCTCTGATCTTTCGATACGATCGGAGTTTAAAATGGATGGATTTCAAAAAAAATAGATCAACTGGCTGGCACAGATTTTTTCCAACTCGCAAAACGAAAACCTCATCCCAGGATGAGAACTCGACTTCTTGCGTTAGGACATCTCCAATCAGGAAAAACAAAAACTGATGTCGTCGGTATGTTTCGAATCACCTTTCCTACTTTACGCACATGGATACTGCGATTTATCGCAGGAGGGATAGACGGCTTAAACCTACAACAGGGGCGAGGACGCAAAAGGAAACTTCCTGCTGCGCAGGAAGAGAATTTTAGACGGCAGGTATAGTGGTTTGAATTTAAATTTTTAATCATCTGCAAATCTCTAAAAAAGTAA